>JAUILJ010001074.1 GCA_030433055.1 Polyangia bacterium | reverse complement strand
ATGGGGTCCCTGGGCTCACGGCCTACGATTACGACTGCTCCGGAAGTGCAGAGCGGCGATACACGGACCTCGCCCTCAACGCTCCTCCCAACTGCCTTTCGGGGTGGACGAACCTTACACTCCCCGAGTGTGGCGCCACAGGTGATTGGTTTACCTGCGGGACTGCTTCCCACTCCAACCGCACCCAAAGCTGCCACTGATTGGATCCCACGGGAGGCCGCTCCGCTGCGGCCCAATCCATTACCTGGCTCCGCCGAACTCCAGGGTCGGTTCTACTGCGTGGAACAGTAGTCTGCTTGCCTCGCACCCGCCGCCCGCTTATCCCAGGCGCGTGAAGTGGAGCTTTTCAGTTTCGGTTCTTGCTCTTGCAGGATGCCTCACGGCTTGTGGCGGCGACGACCAGAGCGCCTCACCCCCGAAATCCACGGCGCCGTGCGCTGACCCGCGAACGCCGGGAGCGCCGTTCGGGGTGCAGTGTGGTCAGCTGGTCGATGAGCAGGGCCGGGTCGCGTTTCTGCGTGGAATCAACGCGCGCATCGACGGGGTGTTCGACGTCAGCTTCGACGACGGGCGCACGGCGCTCGAAGAGGTCCCGGCGTTCGATGCGCAGGATGCCTCCCAGCTGCGAGAGTTCGGCTTCGACTCCCTTCGCTTGCCCATCAACTGGAGCGCCATCGAGCCAACCGAGGACGGCGGCTTCAGCGAGGAGTACCTGCAGCAGGTCGACCGCGTCGTCGAGCTGTGCGCGTCAGCGGGGGTCCAAGTGCTCCTGGACTTGCACCAGGACGCTTATTCCAAGGAGATTGGCGAGGACGGCGCGCCGCTGTGGGCCATCGAACCAGCTCCCGAGATGCTGCTGGAGGGGCCACTGAATGACCTCGGTGAACGCCGGCTGAGCGCGCAGGTGGGAGCCGCATTCGAGACATTCTTTGGTGATAGTGACGCTGGCCGAAACCTGCGCGAGCGCTTCACGGCGATGGCAGAGCACGTCGCCGCGCGCTACTCGGACAGCCCCAATGTGATCGGCCTGGAGATCTTCAACGAACCTCAAGCTCAGGACGACGGTATCGCGAGGCTCAATCAAGTCGCGCACCCGCGTATCCGCGCGGCATCTCCCAGCAAGCTGTATGTCTACGAGCCGCCCGTGTTTCGCAACCTGACGGATCGCGCGACGATCGCTGACGGCCCGCTCGGGGAGATGGTGGGTTATGCCCCACACGTTTACACCTACTCCTTCACCGCGACCGACGAACAGAAAGCGACGATCGACAAGGAGAAGCTCCGGCGCTCCAACGCCAACGCGCGAGCGGAAGCCGACGCGCTGAAGGCGCCTTTGATCATCACCGAGTGGGGCATCGACCCCCTGGGCGTGAAGGCGGACGAGTACCTCGCCTGGCAGAGCGAGCTGCAGGAAGAGTACATGGCGTCTTCCTTTTTCTGGTTGTGGAAAGAGCAGAGCCAGGGGCGCTGGGGTTGCTTCGACCACGATGAAGCGAGCGGCGAGTTCACGCCTCGCGAACAGGTGAAGAAGGCGCTCGCTCGAGTGCGCCCGAGCCGCGTCGCTGGTTGGCCAGAGGGCTTCAGCTTCGATCGTTCGAGCGGTGTATTCGAGCTGAATTTCCAGGGTGATCCGACGATCGAGGGTCCCCACGTGATCGCCATCGCGCCAGCCCTCGGCGCCCCGCTGAGCGC
>JAUILJ010000254.1 GCA_030433055.1 Polyangia bacterium | reverse complement strand
CAGACCGGGATCCTGCGCCTGCAACTGCGGGGCGTGGCGCCGCAGGTGATGATGGCGGTGGACGTTCGGGATGTGGATCTTTCCACGGCCAAGAGCCGCGCCATCCTGGCGATGATTTTCCTGCCCTACGTGCTGATGATCACGGCCTTCACCGGCGGCATGCACCTGGCGATGGATACCACGGCGGGTGAAAAGGAACGCAAGAGCCTGGAGCCACTGCTCGCCAGCCCGGTGACGACAGGTGAGCTGATCCTGGGTAAGAGCGTGGCGGCGGTCCTGCCCAGCGTGGCGATGTGTTGGGGCAGCTTCTTGTTGAGCGCGATTGGGCTCTACTTCCTGGCGCCGCCGCTGGTCCTGGCGTTCTTCATCCGCCCGGCCTGGGTAGTCGCCATGTTGCTGCTGGCGCCTGCGCTGGCCACCTTCGCCGGCCTGCTGGGTGTCGGCGTGTCGAGCCGCGCCCAGGACGAGAAGGCCGCGGGGCTGTGGGCAGTGCTGTTGATGACCGTCGTCTTCCTATTGCCGTGCGGATTGCTCCTGAGCGGCCGTTTGCTCAGCCTGTGGGCACTCCTCGGAGGCTCGTTCACCGTGCTTTGCCTCGACTGGCTCGTGCTTCGGGTCGCCTCCCGCGCGTTTCAACGTGAGGAGATCCTCACGCGAGGGACCGGCGGATGATCGAAGCGGAGCAGCTTTGCCGCCGCTTCGGCGATCAGGTCGCCGTGGAGGATCTCTCGTTGCGCGTCGAGGCCGGCGAGGTGTTTGGCCTGCTCGGTCCCAACGGCGCCGGCAAGAGCACCAGCGTGCGTCTGCTTTGTGGGTTGATTGAGCCAACGTCGGGCGCCGCGCGGGTGGCTGGCTTCGACGTCGTGAAAGAACCGCAGCGCGTCCGGTCCAGGATCGGAATCCTCACGGAGACGCCCGGTCTCTACGAGAGGCTGAACGCGCTGGAGAACCTGCGCTTCTTCGCCGAGTTGTACGAGATCCCGGAGGCGGCAGTAGAAGCTCGAGTACAGCGGGCGCTCGAGTCCGTCGCGCTGTGGGACAGGCGGAGCGAACCCGTGGGCAGCTTCTCCAAGGGGATGCGCCAGCGAGTCGCCATCGCGCGCGCGCTGCTGAGCCAACCCGCGGTGCTGTTCCTCGACGAGCCCACGTCAGCCCTGGATCCGGTCAGCGCGCGCGCGATCCGGGAACTGATCGCGGAGCTTCGGGACGACGGCCGCACGATCGTCCTCTGTACCCACAATCTGGATGAGGCCGAGCGGCTCTGTGATCGGGTGGGGGTGCTGAGCCAACGACTAATCCGCGTGGATACTCCGGAGCGCCTGCGACGGGAGCTCTACGGGCAGGTCACCCGAGTCGAACTCTCCGAGCTGCCTCCCGGCCTGGTCGAGAAAACCGAGAGCCTTCCGTTCGTCGATAGCGCGCGCGCCGAAGGAAACCAGCTCTTCGTAGCGATCGCTGACTACGAAGCGCACAACCCAGACCTCGTGCGCGCGCTCGTGGAGTGGGGCGCACACCTCCTCGCCATCGAGCGTCAACCCCAGTCTCTGGAGCAGGTCTACTTCGACCTGCTCGCTCAGCAGGCTATCCACGATTCGCGGACGGCTGGAGGCGACCCGTGAACCGGCGCCATGTGCGCGCCGTGCTCAAACGCGAGTTCCTCGAGCTCCACACGAGCCGGGCGGTCGTGATCGCGGCCTGGTCGCTCCCTCTGGGTATCATCGCGGCGGTCGCCGGAACTCAGGCGTGGCTCTTGAGCATGGAGCCCGACCGGATCGCAGCCCTATCCGGCGAGCTCGGCGCGAGCGGCGCGACCTCCCCCGCGGTGGCGCTGCTCGACTTCGTCAACCTGCAGTGGATGGCGTTGATCCTGCTGCAGCCAGCGCTCCTGCCGCAGATGATCAGCGTGTACAGTATCGTGACTGAGAAGGAATCCAAGAGCCTGGAAGCCGTGCTGGCCACGCCCATTTCCACGCTGGATTTGCTCTTGGGAAAGACGCTCGCCGCGGTGTTGCCAGCCATCGCTCTGACCTGGCTCTGCTACCTCGGGAGCGCCGCGGCGTCAGCCTGCGTCGCACCGGCGGGCGTCGCCCTGCACTTCTTCGAGCTGCGCTTCGTGCTCGGCTTCGTGGTCATCGTCCCGCTCACTGCGTTCCTTTCCGGGATCTCCGGAGTGATCGTGTCGGCGCACGCGAAGGACGTCCGGGGCGCGCAGTCACTCTCGGGCTTCGTGGTGCTGCCGCTGATGGCCGTCGCCCTGGTCCCGCTGCTCGACAGTCTGGCGCTCCAGACCCTCACCGCCGGAGTTCTGCTAGTGCTCGGTCTCTGGCTGACTCGAACCGCCAGTCGCCTGTTCCAGCGCGGGCAGATCCTGACGCGTTGGCGCTGACGGAGACTCACGGCCGCCCTCGAGCCGATACTCCGCTGCCCGCACCCGTGCAGTTGACTTCAGCCATGGTTCGCGAAACCGTTGATCTGTTTTATGCAGGTTCGCGCCAGCTACACCCGCTTCAGCCTGGAGATGCTGGAGAAGCTCCCGGGGCACCAGCGCGAGCGCGCGTTGAGTAAGCTCCCCGCCGCCGTGGTGACCGGCGTGCGCGCTGCGCTACCGATGAGCTGGGTCGATCTGGACTGGCACCTTCAGCTCGACGAGGCGCTGCTCGAAACGCTGGGCGCGGTCGAGTACGAACGCCTGTGCGCGCGCATGACGCTGGAGTTCATGCATCGCCCCTTGATCGCGCCCCTCACCGGCCTGGGCAGGCGCTTGCTCCACCATCGCCCGCTTGGGTTGCTCGAGCGAGTCCCGCTCGCTTGGGGCCTCGTGTTCAAGGACGTAGGCTCGCTGAGCGTGCGAGCGCTCGGGAGCAACGGTGCTGAGCTGAGCCTGAGCGGCTTGCCTGAGCGCGTCGCAACCTCGCGGGGCTTCGCGCTGGGTGTGGTCGGGACGCTGCGAGCCATCACCGAGTACACGGATGTCACCGCGGACGTAAGCGAGATCGAACCAGGCAAGCGTTTCCGCGTGGCTTGGACGACGTAGCCCGCGAGGACTACTCGCGATAGACCTCCACGTTGTCGTAGTCGATATCGAACGGATCGCCGTCTCCTTGAGTCCATCCCGTCAGGCTGACGGATTCGATCCCGCGGACGTTGGACCAGTGCCGATTGAAGAGCCCCACGGCGTCGACATACACCTTGCCGTCGATTTCCAGGTAGATCGCCCCATCTGGAACCTCCGTCGCCGCGCTGTCGCCGCAGTTGAAGCGAAAGCGCATGACGAAGTGGTGCCAACCCGATCCCCAGTCTCCAGAAGCGAACGCCTTTCCCTGAGGAGTCAGGACCTTGGCCTGTCCGTAGGCGCGCCCAATGTACTCGGGGTGTGAGCCGTCTAGGAAAATGACCTGCGCCGTGTCGTTGCTCTCCACGCTGCCATCACCGAACGAGACCGCGTACAGGCTCCCGTTGTCGATCCCCGTGTAGTCGAGGCCGTAGGTCACGTTCGCGTACCCACCGTTGTTGACCCCGAACAGCTTGAGGAATTTGAGCCCGTGAGTGTTGCCTGGCATACGCGCGTCGAACTCCACGCTGAGATCGCCCAAGGGCGAAGGCGGCCCATAGGAGAACCACACGTAGCTGCCTCCCGAGGAGAACGGATAGCTGGCGTGCAAATATCCTTGTGAAAAATCGATACTGCCGCCGTCTTGCGCCCCCTGAGAGACCCCAGCCGGCGTCCCCGACTCGAAGTCCGTGCTCCAGATCAGCTGCCGGTTCGCTCCGGGTGCCGCCGAGCTCAACAGCGGACCGCAAGCCGAGCCACCACCGCTTCCCGCGTGCCCAGCGGCGCCTGCCGTCGCGCCCGTTCCGCCCGCGTCGCCTCCTCCAACGCCCGTGTGCCCAGCGCTCGCGCCCGAGGCGCTTGCGCCTCCACTCGCCCCGCCAGCGCTCCCACCAACCCCTCCAGTGGTTTGCCCTCCGGAGCTCGCTCCGGCGACTGCTCCCTCACCCCCACTCCCGGACGAGCTTCCCGCGTCGCCTCCTGCGCCAGCGGAGTCATCTCCCGCATCCGAGCAGCCCGAGACCGCGATCACCAAACCAAGCCAATGCCAGCGCTGCATGCCCGGCGAACAGCACGAGCCATGCCAACGACCGCTTGGCCATGCACAGCAGATTTCCCCGCGACTGTTCGGTCTGGATCGGGGGAGAGGGAACCAATGGTTCACCCGAGTCGCGCAACGTGAACCCGGTGTTCACCGAGGCTACTCCGCGGCTTGGGGTAGCGCCCCATCGAGCCCGGGCCTTGGCAGGCGCGGCGGAATGCGTGATTCCTCGCGCGCTGCGATCAGTGCCTGCGCCAAGCCCAACACCCCGGGGACGACTTCGGACACCGCTCGATCCACCTGCACGGGGTTCATCCACCAGAACGGGTTCAACCCCAGCCGCGGCCGCAGTAACCGCGCGCTCAACTGACTGACCTCGACGGTGAACGCGAACGTACCTAGCTCGTGATCCAGCCAATCGTCCAGGTCGCCGTGGGTGGGGTAGAAACCGAAGGCTTGCTTCGCTTGAAAAGGCCGGGGCTGTGTTCGCACGAAGTGGTGCGCCAGCTGGCGATACTCCGCAGCCCTAGGGTGTGGCTGGCCACTGTGTCCCCACGGATACAGAAGCAGCCGACCGAAGCTATGAAAGCCCAACGCCACTTCGGGACGCCAAGCGCGCGCGAGCTCTGCGAGCCAGCGAACCTCGGGCTCACTGAACGGTTCGGTGCCCGAGTAGTGAGGTGCCCAGCGCTGCTTCGACCCACTGAAAGGATGAAGGTGAGTCGCGTCGCCAACCAATCCGAAGTTGCGATTCAGATCGACTCCTCGGGCGTTGCAGCGCTGCCACGCGAAGCGGCCACTCGCCAACCGCTCGCTGTTGGACGCCAGCGCATCGGGGTTCACCACGGGGGCGATGAGCAGCTCCAAGTCCCGGCTGAGCCCTGAGTCCGCCAGGGCCTCCACCGCAGCGAGCAGCGCCACGCTGCCAATCAGCTCGACGCCATGCATCAACCCTGTGAGCAAGACGCGCGGCGCCCCAGGGGTGCCTAGACGATAGCTACGCAGGGCGCGCCCGTCGACGCTGCTTCCGGACGGCAATTCTTTGGCCCCCAGCTCAGCCATACGCAGCTGCCACAGCTGGTCGACCCCACCGTCATCCAGATAGCGCCGTCGTGCGCCCGCCGCCTGCTGGGGAGCGCGCAGGACGTGAAGCGCAACTTCGAGCGCCGAGGGGGAAAGCGACCGAGCCATGAACGTCTCAACGTAGTGAAGTGCACGTGACATTCAAGTGGCAGGTCGCTTGACCTGTCCCTCGGTCCCACCGCTAGGCCGAAACAGCCGGATCGCCAGGCCCGCGAGACCACTCGCAAACCCCCGTCTGGGGAGCGGCTCCGCCATCCTGGGGCCCCCCGCGCACAGGGAACGTGACATGCGTCACGCAGTATCCCTAGACACATTCCGGTGCGAGAGCCGCCTTTGGAATGCCCCGAGCTACCTGTCGCCGACACATACGAATCCTCGCGGATTCATCGAGCCCGCGTTCGCAGGCGACGCACAATGCCACGCGGATACTCCGGACGCGCCATCCCAGCGCCACGGACTTCACCCTCCAGACACCCGGCGACGAATGACCCATGGACAACTGCGCAGATGTCGCGGGGAGTTTTCCGAGGCGAAAAATCTCTGCCACAGCGACCCTGGAGTGTAGCGACCAAGTAACGCACTCGAGTTCCACAAACCACACGGAATCATACATCCGGCTCAGCGAGCCGCTGCTGATGCATTCATGGCAGCGCGGCACCAAGGAGGGCACACCCCATGGCAACGTACGAGGTCCAACCGCTGCACAGCGACGACTTCCAGGACATCATGCGCCTGGAGGAGGAGATCTTCGGAGGAGACGGTGAGCCGCTCCTCGGCCCATACTACGTGCGCCTGTGCTGCGACTTCATGCAACACACGTGCTTCATCGCGCGCGTGGACGGGCGCGCCGCGGGGTACCTGCTGTCGTTCGTCAGGGACCGCGAGGCATACTGCACCACCCTCGCGGTGCTGAAGGAGTTCCAGGGTACCCGGGTAGTTCACAAGTTGGTTCAGGCGTTCATGCGCGCCATCGTGGACGAGGTCGACGCTTGCTGGTTCACCGTCAAGGAAGACAACCTCCCGGCTCGAGCGATCCACGCCTGGCTCGGCGCTGAGAACGTCGACGTGCGCCACGACTTCTACGGCCCGGGCGACGAGCGCATCGTTTCTCGCATCAACCGGGAAGTGCTGGCGCGCTTCAAGCAGCGCTACCAGCGCATGGGACTCTTGGGGGGTGCCGAGCGCCCACTGGCTACGCCACCCAGCGCGTTCGGTCGACGAGTCCAGGGCTCCGGAGCCAGCGCGTGAACTTGCGCCACGTGCCGGTGCCGTCCCGGGAGGTCCCGATCGCCGCGTACCCTCGCCACATCCGTTTTGACGAAAGGTCACTCAGTGGAGCTTGCGGAGGCGGGCGCGGCGCGGGGCGAACACTGCGGCGCGCAGCGCGTTTGCTGAGCCTGGTGCACGACACCAGCCAGAGCTTGCCGCCTCGCGGGGCTCCGTTCAGCGAGCGCGCCTACGCGTTGCACTACACCGCGCGAGAGGTCGCGAGATCGCAGGGGATCCGCATCGAAGCGTTCGGGGGCCATGTGCCAGAGCGCTGCGTGCTGGTCGCCAACCATTTGAGCTACGTCGACCCACTGGCCATCACTCGCCTGTTTCCCGCGCTGGCGATCGCGAAGGCGGAGGTCGCGGAGTGGCCGGTGCTTGGCGGCGTCATGGAGCGCCTCGGCGTGCTGTTCGTGCAGCGCGAGTGCCCGCACAGCGGCGCTCGCGTGCTCAAGGCGGCACTGCGCGCCTTGCGCCACGGCACGCGCATCTTGACGTTTCCCGAGGGCACCACTTCTGACGGCAGCCAGCTCCTGCCGTTCAAGCTGGGCGCCTTCGCGCTCGCCCGCTTGGCCGATGTGCCCATCGTACCGATCGCTGTTCGCCTCCCCAAGCCCGTGTGCTGGCACGGTGACGCGGCGTTCCTTCCCCACTATTTTCGAAGCATCGCTCGCCACGACGTCCCAGTGGAGCTCGAGGTCGGGCGAGCGCTGCATCCGACTCCTGGGCTCAGTGACCAGGACATGGCGCACATCATCCGCACGGATCTCGTCACAATGCTGGCGCACCAAGACGGCCAATCACCAGAAGACAGGATCACGACATGAGTCAGCAGTCCGCCCTCGAGTACATTCGCCACGGGCAAACTCCGTTCTTTCGCTTGCCCATGGTCAAACCCGGGATCGGCAGCGCCGAGGTCTACCGCGGCTATCAGGCAGCCATTCTCGGCGTGCCGACGGACGCCGGTACCACCTACCAGCCGGGTGCTCGCATGGCGCCCTATCACCTGCGTCGCACGAGCGCGCTGCTCGGCCCGTTCCACCCGACCCATCGCGTACACGTGTTCGAGAAGCTGCGCGCCGTCGACGGCGGCAACGTCGCCGCGCCGCCCTTCAGCCTGGAATCGATTCGGCAGCTGGTGCAGCTCGAGGTGGGCGCGGTGGTAGAGGCCGGAGCCACCCCGTTCTTGGTGGGTGGAGATCATTCGATTTCCCTCCCCGCGCTGCGCGCCGTAGCTGAACGGCACGGAGAGCTGGCGGTGGTCCACGTGGACGCGCACTTCGATACCAGCGGGCCGGAGACCTGGGGAGAAGCGTTTCACCACGGAACGCCGATCAAGCACGCGTTGGAAGAAGGCCTGATCGCTCGTGGTCAGCTGCACCAAGTGGGGATCCGGGTGACCTGGAAGGGCGAAGACGAGGGCGATCTGTCCAACGCCTACGACGCCCAAGTGTATGACATGCAGCGGATCGAAAGCGACGGCATCCGCCGCGTCGCGAGCCAGATTCGGGAGCAAGTCGGCAACCGACCAACGTATGTGAGCTTCGACATCGACGGCGTCGATCCGGCCTACGCGCCTGGCACGGGCACTCCGGTGCCAGGCGGGCTGACTTCGCGCGAAGCGATCTCGCTGCTTCGGCTCCTCGGCGGGGTGAAGCTCGTCGGCATGGACTTGGTCGAGGTAGCCCCCGCGCTCGACCACGCCGACATCACCTGTCACCTCGGAGCGCAGCTTCTGTACGAGGGCCTGGCGCTGCAGGCGCTGATTCAGTAGGGCTGGCCCATCTCCGTGCTGCACGAAGCTGGCGTGGTTGCCCTATGCGAGCGCCTAGTGACCACGCTCGAGCCACCCAAGTCACGAGCGCTTCACCCAAGTGTAGCGCACACTGTCCGTATGGACTGTACACGGCACCAGGGCTTGCCTTGAGCAAGCGCTGGTCCGACGTACCCGGGATGAACACATGCAGCAGGCTCTGAGTGCAGCAGCCGATCCGTTGGCGACCACCTCGCCCGAGGTCGCGATGGCCGTGCCGCGCAACAGCAGCAGCCGCTGGTTCGAGCGCCGGAGCATGCGTGTGCTGTGCAGCGCGCTCGGCCTCGGCTTCGTCGCCTGGCTGATGAGTCGGGTGAACCTGCGCGTCGTCTGGGGAGAGCTCGTCGGGCTGCTACCGTTCTTGCCGGTCATGATCGCACTCGAGGCTGGCCGTATCGCGGGGGAGTATTTTTCCACACGACAACTCAGCGGCGCATCTGCCAGGGAGCTCCCGCGCCGTACCATGCTCCGGGCGCACCTGATGTCTTACGCCCTCAGCATCGGCCTTCCGGCGGGTCGGCTGTTCGCCGAGGCCGCGAAAGCCACCTTGCTCGCGCGCCACATCGGGGGGCCTCGCGCCGCCGCGGTTGCGACCTCCAGTCACGCGCTCTACCTGATCAGCGACGCCAGCTTTCTCCTGATGTTGAGCGGCTTGGTGTGGCTGCTCTCGGGGCAGTCACTACTGACGTACGCGTTGTTCGCCCAGGCTGGCCTGAGCTGTCTGTTGGCGTCGGCGATCTGGGTGCTGCGCCGCGCGGAGTGGCCCGCGCGGGCCTTGCGGCGCCTGCCGCAGGTCTCCGGATGGGCAGCGCAGATG
>JAUILJ010000253.1 GCA_030433055.1 Polyangia bacterium | reverse complement strand
CGGTCATCCGTGACAAGCCCAACAAGGACGGCAACCGCGTCGCCAGCATCCTGCTCGGTACTCGGGTAACCGTCACGGGCAAGAGCGACAATTGGTACCGTATCAAGTACGACGCCTCCGGTAGCGAAGGCTGGGTCTACAAAGACGCCATCGGCATGTAGTCGCATGAGCAAAGGACCAGCGTGTATCGCTTGCTTCGTCGCGTTCCTTGCGTGGCTTGCACACCCCCCCCTGGTCTTTGGCCAAGTGGGAGAAGGAGCGACCGCCGGGGCCGACGCCTCCGCTCCGGAGCCAGACGCCGCGACCGATGACGGCGCTCCTCCGGTCGACACAACGGCTCAGCCCGCGCCCGACGGGGGCGTGGAGGGGGCACCCCCTGAGCCGCCGCTGGTCGTGGCCGGCCCTGGCGAGGCTGAGCCAGCGCCTGGCAAGGACCGAGGGCAGGCCGGACAGGAGCTCCGCGACGCACATTACCGCGTGAAAAAAGAGACCGACGTCTTGACGCTGCGCCGCAAGCGAAAGACTGGCGTCAGACCACCCGACGACTTGCGCGCGGGGATCTCCCTGGCCGGGGGGAGCGTCGCGACTCCAGGAATCGAGCAGGGTTGGTACGGCCGTCTCGATTTCTCCGCACTCCAGGGCAAACGCAAGGGGCTCTTTGGTGGAGTGATCGGCGCAGACGCCGGGTTCGAATACTGGACGTCTACCGAGGGCGCGGGCGGGGGGCTGCCGATGAACGTGAGCTTCGGCGCGCTAGGCCCTCTCTCCCACTTTGGTATCGATCTGGGCTTCGAATTCCTGATCGACAATCGCGACCATGACCTCGGCTTCGGCATCTACGCGCCCTTCGCTCGCGCGAAGCTCGGTTTCGACTTCGGGCCGGTGATGATCCTGGCGGAGTCACAGATCCAGTACCGCTGGCAGTGGGGCGCCGACGACTACACTGACTATCGGCTCGGCCTGAGCCTCCGCTTGCTGGGCGAACCGCCCGTCGTGCCGCCACGCGATCCCCAACCGGGTCGCAATCGTGACTAGTCACACGCCACGCTCACTCGGGGCCGCGCGGTGTGCTAGGTAGGTTGGGATATGACAGCCCGTCGGAGCGGTCGCGTTCCTCGAGCCCAATCGGCGACCAAAGACGCAAAGCTCACCAAGACGTCCAACGTCGACACGGTGAGCGTCGAGCGCGTGGAGCCCGCGGGCAAGCCGAAAGCCGTTGGTCAAGACGTGGTCCTCGTCACCGGGCCAACCGAGGACGGCAAGGGCATGAACGTCGTGCGAGCCAAGGACGACACACTCCAGATCGGCGCTGTCCGCCCGCTCGAGGAGGGCAAACCGATCCTTGGGGAAGTGGTGAAGCTCAAGCAGCGTGCCGAGTCGCCTGCGTTGTTCGACGTGGAGAGTCAGCTGGCGTCCCAGGCTCCGGCAACCGACACCCCCAAGCGGGCGCCCCGGACCAGCTCTCATGAGCGCCTCACGAGCACTGGGCCAGCCCAGGTCGCGACGGACACGTATCGTTCCGGCTGGGACCGCATCTACAAACGAAGCGCCAAGAAGAGCCTCCCCAACTAGCATCCACCGCGTCGGGGCCCGCTCCCGGCGCGGGCAGCGACTGCGTCAGAGGGCGTCCAGGATCGGCTGCACCCGACCGCGCGCGATGGCGAAGGTGCAATCGTAGCCCTTTCGACGCGCGTAGTAGATGCTGGTGCCACGCCAGGCGTCCCCTGCACCGAACTCCAGATGAACCGGCGACGAGCGCTCTCCCCTCGCCGGCAACCGCTCGACATCGACGACCAGGCTCGGCTCACGAAAGCCTTCCTGGGGGCGAGGAGCACCCAAATGCAGAGCCGCCTCCGCTCGAGCGACCGCGAACAGATCCATGATCTGCGCGACTTTGTCCGGGGCAAGGTCGCCGGACTCAACCACGAAGCGCTCTCCATCCTTCTTGATCACCCAGGTCTGATCTCGGCGCTTCAGCGTGATGCGCTCGACCTCGTTCGGGTCGAGCATCAAGAGGGAGCGATCGATGAGCCAGGTCTCGATGGCCTGCTGGGTAGTACGCGGTAGCACGAACACCGCAGGGTCCCCGACCATGCTCGCGTATGCCCCACCGCTAGCCTCCGCACCAACGACGAGCTCGACGCTCCTGGACTTGGCTTCTCCGTGCGGATACGTGGTGAGCTTGACTCGCGCGCTCGGGCTGCTGAGGCCGAAGCTCCCGTCGTCCTCGTCCGCCACCCAGCGCTCAGCGTTGAGGGTGAGCAGGCCGTCAACGACATCGCTCACCAGGCCCGAGTCGTGACCGAACTTGGGCGGCTTGACCAAGGCGTAGGTGCCGTCCTCGGCGCGGTTCAGCGTCTGGGAGATGCGTCCAAATGGGCTATCTGCATCGATGTGCACGCTCTTGAGATCCTGACGATCCAGATCCAGGACTTCACGTTTGCGCACCAGCGTGGAGTCTGGCTTGAGCAGACGTGCCGCTTGTCTCCCGAGCTTGAGGACTCCGCCGTCCGCCTCTCGCAACACGTAGACGTTGCCGTCCGCGTCCGGCTTGCTGACCGAGATTCGATGCTCGACCATACCGCGAGCGTCCTTACTCACCACGCGGAGCACGACCTTCCCCACCCCTGCCTTCAGGCCCAGCTTCCCAAGATCGGGTTCGGGCACGATCTCACCGAGGAGCTCGGTGATTTGCTTGAGCCGCTCGTTGCCCAGCGCGCCGTCGATGTCTCCGGACTCAGGCTCCCGCATCGTGAAGCCGTTGTCCTTGCGCAGAATCTCGAGCTTCTGTTTGCCTCGCTCGATCAAGAAGCTCTCGACTTCGTCGGGACGTACCGCAAACGGGTGGCGATCTACCAGGTCCTTGGCCGGAGTGGACAGACCTTCCATCAGGCTCTTCGGCACACAGCCCGCCAGGGGATCGGGGTCCCTGCGCAGAGCCACCATGCCTTTTCCTCCGGGACATGGCCCGCCCACTTCGAGCGTCGCGATCGCGCTGCTCGCTTTCTTGGGCACCATGCGTATCCGCACGGTCTCGGAATCCTTGAGCACGGCCTCGGCTTCCTTCACGTCGATGAAACTCTCGGCGTTCAGATCCGCGAACTGGCCCAGCACATGGTCCAGGTTCGTCTTGTCCACCCGAAGGTTGCCTTGCATGCCCTCGAAGCGCCAACCGTCCCATGCGTGTTCCCCCGTGGGGCGAACCAACCGGCGCTCTCCGCCAGCCCCTTCGAGCACCAGAGTCTTCAGTGCGACGGAGAGGTACGGGACCAGATCGCGAGTACGGAAATGCGCCGCGTCTTGATCCAGCTGCGCGACCAGTCCCTTCCCGATGATAACGACGCCAGGCTTCGGCACGCCCTTGCCGCGCACTTCGAGATACGCGCTGTCCGCTGGGCTCACCGCGTTCTTGCCAAGCAGAAGCTCGTAGTCGATCTCCCCCATCTTGAGTCGGATGGTGAGCCGCGGTTCTTCGAGCCCGAACGCCGCGCGGTCCACTTCTTCGGGCTTGATGCGCCGAGCGAACTCGGCGAACTGCAGCGTGCTTACGTAGTCGTCGACCTCACCGTCGTCTGCGCGCTCTTGATAGGGCTGCTCGAAGTTCCAGTGGTCAATGCCCGAGTCCTCGGGCTGCGTCCGAACCAGGACAATCTCTTCTTTGCCGCGCAGCAATTCTAGCCGACTTACTTCGGGCTCTCGAAACGCCTTGAGGACGTTGTTCTCCCGCGCCTTGGTCTCTGTCGTGGTGACGCTGCCCCGCGTGGCGAGCAGCGTGCCTACGAGGCCCAGCGCGATCACCGCGAGGACGATGTTGGACAGGTGCCGCTTGACGAAGCTCACGCGTCGTCCTCCTCACGGCGCCGCGACTTTCGCTCCGTACTGCGGCGCCGATACATCACGAAACCGCCGAGCATCACGCAAGCCAGCGGCATGTACAGCAAGACATAGTGCGCGACGTCGCTCTGGGACTCTTCGGTCAGGTTGAGGCCCACGTCGTGGCTCTGCTTCTCTGGAACGTCCACGATCGGAGCACGCGCCGCCAACCAGGACAGTGAGCTGGTGACGAACGCGGCGTTGGGAGCGAGCGCGGGTGTGCGCCAGTTGTCGCTGAGCGCCACGCTGGCCGTGCCAACGACCACCATGCGAGGGCCGTGGCCGGCGTCGCTGCCCTCCGGCTTGGGGAGCTCCGCAGCCAACGCGACCGGAAACGGTCCGCTCTTCGAGCTGTCAGTCTTGCTCGGCGCCTGGCGAGCCTGGAGGAAGCTCTTCACGTCCTTGATGGTGAACGCGGTGGCGCTCGACTGCGCCAGGAGATCCGCGGTGCTCTCTGGAGTCTTGCCGAGAGACTGGGCGATCTTGAAGACCAGCGGCGTCGTCGTGTCGTCCCTGGTCGAGAACAAACCGCGGGTGATGTCGTGGCGAGAGGCCTCGACCAAGAAGACCTCTCCGGTGCTGGTCAGCTTCAGCTTCGGAGATTCTTCAATCACCAGGTCGCTGCCCAGAGTGATGCCCGCCCGTGCAGTGAGCGGCTCGAGACCGCCGGGGAGGATCCGCGGCTCGTCATCCGACAGGATCGGGTTGAGGAGCAACAGCAGGTTGCCTCCCGCGACGAACCAGCGCTCCAGCGCAGCCACGTCGTCGCCTTCCACGGCGGTCTGGGGGGCGGACACGACGACATTGCAGTCAACCAGCTGCTTGCTCCAGTCGGCGTGGCTGAGGTCCAGAGTCTCGGTCTGGTAGTTGTCGTGCTGGATACGGAACTTCAGCTCTGCCATGCCGTCACCGGCACCGGAGTCCACGCTGGGTTCGCCGTGGCCAGCTGTGAAGCAGACACGCGTCGTCTGGCTGCCGATCACATTCCGCAGGGCAACGGTCAACGCTTGCTCGAGCTTTGGCTTGACCGCTCCCGACTCGTCGTAGGCGATGATGTCATCTGCGGTGACGTACCAGTGCTTCTTTCCGCGAGCGACTACCACGGCGGTCTCGGACACGAGGCGACCCTCGTCGGTCGTCATCTCGTTGATGTCGTATTCCTTTTGCAGCGCCAGGAACTCAGCGGGGTTCTGATCAGGGTCGACGAAGCGCACTCGAAGCTGACGCGTTTCCGCGCTGTACGCTGTCAGCATGTGTTCCACGCTCACCCGCATGTTGTCGCTACGCGAGAGGAACACGATGACGTCGATCGGCTGGTCGAGCCCGTGCAAGGTATCCAGCGTTGGCTGGCTGAGCGTGTAGAGCCCCGAGCTGGTCCAGTCCCAGCGCTTGTAAAACCGGCTCACCAGCAGGTTCAGGCTCACGGCGATGAGGGCCGCCGAGATCACGCCCACGGCGGTAAAGACACGAGCGCCACGACGAGGCGAAGTCTGCTTGTCCTGCGCTCGCTCAGCGGCCGACTGCTTCGACGCCGGCTCTTCCGAGCCTGCCTGCTCGCTCGACTTGGCCTTCGCCTTGGGCCTGGAGCCTTGCTTGATCTTGGGCGCCTTCGTTGTGGCCTTCGTATCCAGCTCCTCCGCCGTCGTCTTCGTGTTCTCCGTGGCCTTTGCTGCCTGGCCGCTCTTCTTCTTCTTGGCCATCAGTCCCACCTCCAGGAGTCCACTATCCGCGCGGTCAAGAACAGCGGCAGGCCCATCAGCGTCAGATCGAAGACCACTCGACGCAGATCAACGATGCCCTTTGAAAAGTCCACCAGCTGACTGAACACGGACACGTGGCCGCAGACGTCTCTCAGGGGCCCAGGAGGGAACACGTACTCACCGATGCCCAAGATGAAGAGACCAAAGATCAGCAGCAGCGAGAGGATCAGCGAGATGAGCTGGCTCTTCGAGAGCGCGCTCATCAGCATGCCCACCGCTAGATAGGCGGCGCCAATGCCCAGTAGCCCTAGATAGCTCGCACCGACCACCGGCCAGTCGACGGTGCCCGTCTTGCGCAGGATGATCACGTAGAGCAGCGTCGGCGCCCAGATCAGCACGTACGTGGTGAGCGTGGCCAGGTACTTGCCTAGCACCACGCCCCATGGCGACACCGGGGCGGTGAGTAGCGTCTCGATGGTGCCGGACCGGCGCTCCTCGGCGAACAGCCGCATCGTCAACGCAGGGCAGAGGATGATCAGCGAGATCGGGATGAAGATCGACTGACCGAAATAGGCAGCGACCGGACCGTAATCGATCGTGGCGCCGTCGAAGTTCGCGAAGTGCTCCACCATCAGATAGAAACTGACGCCTTGGATCACCAGAAACACGAAGAGCAGGATCCAAGCCAGAGGTGACACCCACAGGCTCAGCATTTCCCTACGGTAAATCGCAAGAAAGCCACTCATTCGTCCTCCACTCCCGTCAGCTGAGCGAAGACGTCTTCCAAGCTCGCTTTGCGTGGAGAGGCTTCCCTCACCCCCACCCCTGCGGCAACCAGCTGAGACACGATCGACTCGAGCACTGCGCCGCCCTGTTCCGGCTTCAAGAAGTCGAAGCTGATGCGCGACAGCCCCGCTTCACGTTCGACATCGGTCTGCTGCTTGAGGCGCTCGATGTCGTCTCGCTGTTTGAGCAGGGGGAGCGCCTTCTTGTCCGGATCCCGCAGCACCAGCACGGCAGCGTCTGCTGAGCGCAGCGCACGCAGCTCTTCAATCGTGCCCTGCGCCACGAGGCGCCCGCGGTCGATCACCAGGGCGCGGTCGCAGGTCGACTCAACTTCCGGGAGGATATGCGTGGAGAGCAAGATCGTGTGCTCGGAGCCCAGGTTCCGAATGACCCGGCGTACCTCGCGGATCTGGTTTGGATCGAGACCCGCGGTTGGTTCGTCCAGGATCAGCAGCGGCGGATTGCTGACCAGCGCATCAGCGAGACCGACCCGTTGCCGGTAGCCCTTCGAGAGGTGCTGGATCAGCGTGTCACGCATCTCGGTGACCACGGCCAGTTCCATCGCGCGCTCCACGGCCGCCTTGCGCTCCTTGCGCGCAACCCGCTTCAGGTGGGCGCGAAAGGCGAGGTACTCCCCGACGCGCATTTCGGGATAGAGCGGCGAGGCCTCGGGCATGTAGCCGATCTGCGCTCGGGCCTGCTCCGATGCGGACTGGATATCGAAGCCAGCAATCGCGACGCGGCCCTCGGTCGCACCAAGGAAGCCCGCGAGCATGCGCAAGGTGGTGCTCTTCCCCGCGCCGTTCGGGCCGAGGAATCCCACCACTTCGCCCTTGCCGACGTCGAACGACAGGTGCCTCACAGCAACCACCGTGCCGTAGTCTTTCGTCAGGTTTTCGGCGTGGATCATCCGAGGCGGCCATAGCACGGTCAGGCCATTCCGGGGACCTCCCGCCTCGCTTTGCCCGCGCCGACCAGCGTGAGCAGCACCGATCTCGCGCTGACTTGTCCGTCACGGCCCGGCAATGCGAAAACAGCGCCATGCGAGGTGTGCGAACGGACAGTGGGACGCGGCGACAAACTGGCAGCTTGGAGCGCTTCGCACCAGCCGCGGTGCTCCTCCTTGGCCTCGGCTGCTCGTGCTCTGGAGAGCGTCAGGAGGCTGCGACCCCGCCTCCCTCGCCGGTCAGCCAAGCCAGTGCGGCACCCAGCTCGACCCCGATCCCCCAGGCACCTGCCCCATCCGCCACCACTGATGCGAGCGAAGCTGCCGCGGCGGCGAGCGCCGAGCCACCTCCCCCTCCTGCGCCTCCGGACGACATGACTCGAATCCCGGCAGGGCCATTCACCATGGGAGCAGACGCTGGCGGTGAACAGGATGAGCACCCCGCGCACGTGGTGACCCTGGACGCATACTGGCTCGACAAGACCGAGGTAACCAATGCTGCGTATCGCGAGTGCATGACGGCAAAGGTGTGCCGTTCCTACAAGACCGGTCCCTGGGCTACCTACGGCGCCGACCGCCCCTTCCGCGGCGACCAGCAACCGGTGGTCGGTGTGAGCTGGGACGACGCCAAGACGTTCTGCGAATGGAAGGGCAAGCGCCTACCTCGAGAAGCGGAGTGGGAGAAGGCCGCGCGTGGCCCTGGCCCGGAGGGCGGCGCCGAGGACAGAACCTTTCCCTGGGGCAACGACAAGCCCGACGGGAAGAAGCACGGCGTCTGGGGGCGCCAGGTCACCGAGGCGGTCGGCTCGTACCCCGAAGGCGCCGGGCCGTACGGCAATCTCGATATGGCGGGCAACGTGTGGGAGTGGATGGAAGACTACTACGACCCTTACGCTTACCGCCGCGACACCGCCGCCTCGGGCACGCCCGGCAGCTGTGAACAGATCAAGGCCACCCAGGACATGCTACGGCGGGAAGGCATGCAGGGCTTCACGGGCACCAACCCCATCCCCGAAGGTTGCGATCGAGTGCTCCGGGGCGGTGCGTTCAACTACCACACGCGTGGTCTACGAGTGACGAACCGCGTACACCATCCAGGCAGCTGGCGTCTGGTCATGGCGGGGTTTCGCTGCGCGAAGACCGAACCCAGCCCTGGCGATACGAAACCTCCGCAGGAATCCGGCACGAAGTAGCTCAAGTCTCTGGCCAAGGGGCCGTAGATCAATGGCATCCCGGGATGTCCTCTTCGACCCTCAACTCCACGCCTCCGTTGGCCCGCGCGCAGCGCTCGACTCCACCCCCCGAGGGGTTCGACACCGAGCCGCCGAGCCGCGTGATCACCGTGTCAGCGACGGCCCCACGCATGACTCACGGCGAGTCAGCGATGGGCTTCGTCCAGATCTTCCTGTCGTCGCCCATGCCCATGAGCATCGTGCGCCTCGAAGATCACCGCTTCCTCGACGCGAACGATGCGTTCCTCGAGCTGTTCGGCTTCCGGCGCGCGGATCTGATCGGCCAACGACCCACCGAGGTTGGATTGTGCGAAGACGCCTGCTTCACAGCCCAGCAGGAGGCCCAGCTGCGGCAGCGCGGCTTTCTGCGCAACGTCGAGGTGGCTTGGTTCACCAAGCAGGGGGCCGGGAGACAGCTCAGCACCACCAGCCAAGTGATCGAGCTGGGCGGTCAGAAATGCGTGCTCGTCGTTCAGGACGACATCACCGAGAAACAGGCTGCGCAGGAAGCGTTGCTGGCTTCAGAGAATCGTTTCCGTGTGGTTT
>JAUILJ010000252.1 GCA_030433055.1 Polyangia bacterium | reverse complement strand
CTCGGGGTCCGGATCGACGTCGACGGGGGCCGGCTCAGCGGGCGCCGCCGGCGTCGCTGCACACGCCAGCGCCAATAGCCCAGCTGCCAGGTTCAGCGTTCGCCTCATTGCGTCAGTATCGATCATGAACCTGGTTCGAACGAAGCCTTCGATTAGTTGAGATGGCCTTGACCACGAGAGTCGAGGACGCTTGCTCCCATGCGTGGGTGGACTGGAGTGGCTCTGGTGTGGACGTTGTTGGCGGGCTGCGGGTCGACGGACGGTGGTCGTGAGGGCGTGGGGGGCGCTGGCGGTGACGCAGGGAGCGGCACGGCAGGCGTCTCTGCCGGTGGCTCCGGGAGCGAAGCGGGCGCTGCAGCAAGTGGCGGAGCGGCGTCTGGCGGAGCGGCGTCTGGCGGAGCGGCGTCTGGCGGAGCGGCGTCTGGCGGAGCGGCGTCTGGCGGAGCCAGCGGGGCAGGCGACGTGCTGTTCAGCGACGAGTTCGATACCGAGCGAGCTGAGTGGCAGTTCGATCAGGGCGATCCCGAGGCCAGCTACGTGTACGACAACGGCGACTTGCTGGTGACTGGAGGCTCCGCTCAGGCCTTCGTCTGGTTGCCGGTGAAGCCAGAGTGGGGCTCGGACTACCAGGTGGATGTCCGTTTCCAGATCGAGAGCGGGATGGTGGGCGGTGCGGTGGTGCGCGCTCAGGACACGGCCCTGGTCAACGCCTACAACTGCAACCTGCGTGAAGACTTGGACCAGCTGCGAGCCGCCCGGCACACCAGCCGCAACTACCTCACGATCGGGTCGCGCGACACACCGGTGGACCTGCAGACGAGCTACGCGATCAGCGGTCGGGTCACCGGAGACACCCTGCACTGTAGCCAGCAGGGCGGCCCGAGCTTCGACGTGACTAATATCCCTGGGGATGCAAGAGCGGTTGGCTTGTTCGTCTACCGCGGGACGGTGCGTTTCGAGTCGTTTACGCTGCGCAGATAGGGCGTCTAACCCCCAACCCCTGAGGATGGCCTGGTCGAGTTCCTTGAGGAGACAGCGGCTGCCAGAGCAGCCTCGTTGCGCAGCGCTTGGCGCCTGATTTGCCAGGCGCCGATCAGGGCCATCGTGAGCACGAGTTGGATGAAGCCAACGTTGAAGAACCCCTGGTACTCTGGTGCGACCTGGGTGCTCAACAGGCCGAGAAGGATGCCTCCTGCGGCGATCACTCGCGCTCGAGGTACCGGTGAGCCGCCAGCCAGCATCGGCGTGCACACGGCAATCAGCTCGAAGCTGGTCGTGGAAGGCAAGCCGAGCAGGATGCCGGTGGCGCGGATGGAGGCATAGCCGCTCAAGATCGCGAGGATCAGCAGGCGGAAGCGGCGGTTGACCTCAGTCGAGGCGAGCCGTCGCCAGTTGAAGAGCAGGTTGGTGGCAGCGAGGACCCACGGAAGATCCCCATTATCCACCCGGAAAAACCCTAGCAGGCGCACCCTCGACATTGCGTCGTGATTGAGCACCATGAACAGGTTGAGCGCCGTCAAGCCAATGAACATCGCGATCATCATCGCGCTGCGGGGGGCGCGGGCAACGGTTGGATCCTGATCGCGCTCGAAGCTCTCGAGGCGCTCCTGCTTGCGCTGTCGCTCGGCGATCAAGCCGGCCAGCTCTTCGCTCCGCTCCGCGGGAGCGCCGCCGCCCCTCCGCTCGAGCTCGGCGCAGAGGGCTTCGGCGCTCTGGATGTTCTGACGCGAGATCTCGAAGGCCAGCATGCTGGTCAATAGACGCAGCAGGCCGTGGTTTGCGCGCTCGAGATCCGGCCAGCGCTCGAGGGCTTGGGTGAGCCCGAAGCGCGCTTCGTGATAGTGACGCACGACCTCCAGCTCATCCCTCGTCTCCTCCTGGATCAACTCTTCGAGCTCGGTTACCCGCCGCTCGGCGCTGTCGACCAGGGCGTGGGCATCGCGCTGCTCGAGGAAGTCCCCCAGGGCCTGGGCGAGTTCCTTCACCGACTGAAAGCGCTGTGCCTGGTGACGGGCACAGGCCCGATTGCAGATGTCGGCGAGCTCGCGCGGTACGTCGTCGGCGTACTTGCAAGGTTGGCTTGCCAGTGCCTGGGAGAAACACACCCCGAGGGTCGCGCCTGTGTGGCGAGGCTTGCCTGTGAGCACCTCGTGCAGGCTCGCACCGAGCAAGTAGATGTCGCTACGCTCGTCGACACCTTCTCCCAGCACCATCTCCGGCGCCATGTAGACCGGTGTGCCAAAGGTGGCGGACTGGTCCGCGGGGTCTGCCTCGGTGAGGCGCAGGGCGATCCCCCAGTCGAGCACATAGACTTCGCCGAAGTCTCCCAGCATCACGTTGGTCGGCTTGATATCCCTGTGGATAATTCCGCGGCTGTGGGAGAAGTCCACCGCGTGGCACACCTGGATCAACACTCCCAGGTGCTTGCCCAGAGCGCTCGGGCTCAGGCCAGTGTCGCCGCGATCACGCTTGAGCACCTCGGACCAGGTCGCGCCCTGAACCCGCTTCATCACCACCAAGGGGCCGTGCGCTGGGTCCAGCCCGACGGCGTGCACCGGTAAGATGTTCGGGTGCTCCAGGCTGCCGGTCACCCGCGCTTCGTCGAGCAGCGAGTGCACGTGCCGGGTGTCTCCCGCGGCGCTCTTGAGGCGCTTGACGGCGACGTCGCGCTCCAGCGCCGGTTGGTGGGCCAGCTCGACCACTCCCATGCCTCCCTCACCCAGGGTGCCGAGTGCCACGAGCTCTGCGTCTTCGCTGGGGTCCGGCTCCGGAGTTCGAGTCAGCGCGAGGGGACGCAAAGGGCGCATCAGCGACTGCGCGCGCCCGCCGCTCTTGTGCCGCGGGGAACGACCCAGGGAGGAGTACGGGTTCGCCTCCTTCTCCAGTCGCGCCAGCGTGCGGGCGACCTGCTCCTGGATGTTCCGTGCGGAGTCTTCACTGAGCGCGTGCACCGTTGGTGTGAGGGCAGGGTTCAGCGGCTGCGTCGGTGCGAGCCCGGGGTGCGACAGGGCGACTGCCTTGGAGGGCAGGCTGCCGTGCGCTGCGTCTGGAGGCGGCGTGTCGGACGCGTCTGCCAGCGTCGGGGGGAGCCCGTCGTCACCGGTATCTGCCAGCCTCTCGCTCACTGCAGCTCAGCGTCACCCCGGGTGAGCGTCGGGCGCAAGGGTCCGGCGCTAGAAGACGAAGCTGCCGCTCATCTTCATAAAGCCCGAGTTCTGGGCGAAGGGGAACAACGCCAAGGTTTCCGGGGTGTTCATCCCGACCGTCATGAAGAACATGTTGTAGGACTCATTCGAAGGATCCTGCCCGCCCATCATGATGTCCACGCTGAATCGAAACAGCGGACCGCCCTCGACACCGTAGTACCAGAGCTTCGGCATGCGAACCATGCCCACCGCGCCGCGGAGCCCGATGAAGTACCCGTCTTCGCCGTGGTCGATTCCTTCGCGCTGCATTCGCGCCAGGACCATGTCCTCGGGCAAGCTCTGGCCCGCGGAAGCGGCGACAGTGATTTCATGGATGAAGGGCTCTGGCTCCCACGCGGCTGCCACGGAGACGTCGAGCGCGCCCAGGATCTTGTATTGCTCCAGGTGTACGGTGCCGAAGTTCAGGCTCCTGGACTTGACCTCGTCGACCTGGTCTCGCGGTACGTTGGAGGGGGCCACGCCCTGATACCGCAACCTCCGGGCGTACATCCGTGTGGATCCAATCGTGTCCTGCGCTTCGCCCACTAGCCAGTCGAAGTCTGCTATTCCCGCCTTCAGGTAGGGGAGGCGGTCGAGCAAGTTGTCCTTCTGGGCTTCCAAGCCTTGTTCCACACCATCGGCGGCCTCCTGGTAGACCAGGCCAATGAAGGACCTCAGGTGGTGCTCCGAGACGTTGGTGTAGAGACCCTTCGACGCGATGTACGCTGCCGAGATGCTTCCAATGTCAGGGCTGTCGAGCTGCGCGCCCAGCATCGCGTCAAAGGTCAGCGACAAGTCGTCGCGCTCGAAGCGGCGCTTGAAGAACGCGATGGGGGAGCCCAGGATGAAGCCGGCGCCGTAGAACGGGCTGGCCATGCGCTCGTTTGCTTTGTCCGAGGCGAACTGGTGTGTGGTGGTGCTGCCGGCGAAGTAGAGCTTGAGCGGTCCGAGGTTCGCTCCGGCTCCGAAGGCGCCCCCTGAGAGGTCGATCTTCTGCATTCGAAGATCGCACGTCGGGACACGTAGTGCCGCGGGGATATAAGTGACGGTGTAGTGCGCGGCGCCGCTGCCCTTGAGCGACAGCTCTGGCAACAGGTGCTGTTCCACGAGCGCGGCCGCGCCAAACACGCTGGAGTTGGTGTTGATCGCTCCATACATCAGGTTGTGAGCGACCGTGCCGCGGATGATCTTGTCGTCCCCGCTGCATACTTCCTGGCCCTGGGCTGCCCGGGGAGTGCCCCACACCGCGCCTGCCAGGATGCCCGCGACGAGGCAGGGACGCTTCATTTCGCCGTCTCCGGGGCGATTTCCTGGGCCTGAGTGTTGGGTCGAATCACGGCCTGGCAGCTGGATGTGGTGTTCAGTAACTCCTCGCCGACCGAAAAGTCGATACAGCGGACCTGATCGAGATCCGCGAGGCAAGCAGCGACGTCGCTCGCGCTCGCTCCTTCCTGGCAGCTGTGGTCCAGCGCCAGGTCCGTCGCGATCAACAAGAAGTAGTCTGCTGGGTCTCCACCGCTCCCACAGGCCGACTCGAGCTCAGCCAGGCGAAACACGACCTGGCTGCACTCCGCGTCGGTGGTGAGGGCGACGAGTGCGGCGTCGCCCTTCACCGGCATCGGCGTGCCATCCTTACGGCTCAAGATCTGGTAGCAACCTTCTTCCGTGAGGTACTGCTGGATGTCGTCTCCGAAGGTCTCGACCTGCTGGCAGTCCAGCGCGTTTACATTGTACGCGCAGCGGTACTGCTGCTTGTTCAGCTTGCCTATTCTGCACGCGTATTCCTCGACGAAGCGCTCGTAGAGCGCGTTGGCGCGGTCGGCGTCTCCCGTGCAAGCTTGGGTGCGACTCGCGATGGCGAAGCCCGCCTGACGGCAAGGTTCGTCGGGCTCCATCTCGTAGCTCCCAGGGCACCCAGCGAGCGCGAACAACGCAGCGCAAGCGAGCGCGGTCGCGCAGGCTCCCTGGTGCGGTCTCGTCCACGCAAGTTTCCGTGCGGGTTTGGGGGTGAGGGAGCGCTTCATGGCTGTTTCCGGCGACGCAGTAGCAGCGCGAGGCCCAGCAATGGCCCGAACACGGCGAGTGATGAGCCGCGCCGCAACGGCGCGCCGGCGCGGCAGAGGCAGCCCAGGGGGCTGCCCGGTTCGAACTCGTGGGGTGCGGTGTGCGTCAGTGTCCCCTGGCGCCCTGCGCAGTCGAGGGGCGAGCCCTCGCAACACGCGCCGCCGACGCAAGACCCCGAGAGGCAATCGGTGCTGACGCTGCACGCCGCGCCGCCAGGCAGCGCCGCAGACTCGAGGCACACGTTGTCGGTACCGCTGCAGCCCAGCGGACACGCGTCGTCGGGGGTGCCGAGCGGGGCAGGCGTACACTCTCCGTCTTCGCTCGCACCCCGTTCTCTGCTGCACACTCCACACACGTCGCAAGCTTCCCGACAGCACACCCCGTCGACACAGGTCAGGCCTCGGCAGCTGGAGTCGTCTTGGCAGGCTTCGCCCTGCACGGTGCACTCGCCCTCTCTGCAGGGCACGCCAGGGCTACAGTCTGCCGGAGCTGCGCAGGACTCGGGGCAATCTGGGCTCAGACCATCGCAGAGGTAGTCGCCGCAGCTCTCTCCGGGCTCCGGTGCTCCGGTGAGCAGCACACACCTGCCAGCGTCGCAGGCGTTGCAGTTTCCCGGGCAGTCGTCATCGCTGACGCACTCGCCTTCACATTGCCCCGCGCAGTTACAGGACGTGCTGCAGCTGTCAGGTTCCGGGCCGTCGACCACCCGCGTGCACACACCCAGCGCCCCGGGATCGCTACACGTCTCGCAGGTGTCGCAGCTCGCGACCTCGCAACAGCTGCCATCGACGCAGAACCCGCTATCGCAGTCGCTGCCTGCCTGACAGCTGTCGTAGTCGAGCACCAGCTCCCAGGTGTCACCGAAGGGAGTCGGGTCACCCTGCGGCACGCCGCTGCCGCCGCTGCCGCCGAACAACACCCCCACGTCTCGCGTCGAGTCGTACCCGAACCCAAAATAGCTGCGCGGCTCGGGCGCGGTTGAGGTGTCGATCTGGGTCCACGAGTCGGGGAACTCCACCTGCCAGAGTTCGGCGTTGGGGGCCGCGCTGTCTCGGCCTCCGAACAGCACACCCACGCTCCGCGCGGCGTCGTAGATGAAGCCGAAGCCGAAGCGCGGGCTCGGGCGCGTTCCGCTACCCAGGTCCGCCCATGTCGTCCCGCTGAGCTCCCAGTAGTCCCCCAGGGCGAGGCAGCTCTCGGTCATGCGACAGGGCCGCCCACCAAATAGGTAGCTCCTGTCTGTGACGGGATCCCACACCAGCTCGGCATCGCGTCGGGCGCTCGGCTTGGTCGTGATTGACGGGTAGCTCCAGTTGCCTCCTGGGGCGCGCTGGCCGGTGAAGTCGCGGACGCTGGACGTGATGTCATCGCCGCCGAAGCTGAGCATGCGGGGTGTGGCGCCGGCTTCGTACGTCAAGGCGCGCGACGCGAGGTTGAAGCCTGGGATGGTTGTATCCGTAGGGATCCAGCTCGAACCGTCCCAGTAGTGCGAGGCATTGGCTGGCGTGTTCGCGTAGCTCCCCCCTACGACGTTCACCCCACCCAGCGCCTGGTCGTACGCGGCGTCTGTGTATACCCGTGCAGAAATCGAGCCGCTGGGGCGTTCAGTCCAATCGGTGCCGTCCCACTCCCACGTATCCGCCAGGAGCGCGCAGGAGCCTGGAGCCGTGCAGCCCCAGCCTCCGAACAGGATGCTGACGTTGCGAGTTGGGTCGAAGGCGAACGCCGCGCCCGTGCGCGGTGGGGGGGAGTGAGCCGGCTGACGCTCGACCCAGCGGCGCAGCGGCGTGATGCGCTGCTGCAGCGTGGGCGGAGCGCCGCTGGCGCGTACCTGTGCAAATCCGAGAGGCTCAGGGCGCTCGGGGGCGGGCGCCTCGCTACAACTGAGGGCCAGTGGCAGCGCCAACGCGAGTGAGGCGGGGAACGATCGCTTCACGATCTTTCCAGCGTCTCAAGGAACTGACCCGCGGCACATCCCCTGTCCTGGGGAGCCGGTCGCCTCGAGCGCTGGGGCTGTGAGGGCTCGTAGCCGCGCCGGTCTACTTGTAACCGCGCCGCTCGCGCTCGAGCTCCGCCAGGCGTGCGACCACGCCTCGGGCCACGATCTCGAGCACCTTGTTCACGACCGCGCCCCGCTTCGCCTTCGAGCCTCCGAACGAGAGGTGGCTCTTCGCCGTCTTCCCCTTGGGCAAGCGGCCTATCGCGCTGCACGTGACCTGCACGACGTCGCCCTGGGTCTCGATCTCGAGCTTCGTGATCGCGAATCGGTACTCGATTCGGTTCCCAGTGCCAGCGCCCCACTCCACGCGCCGCACCTCACGCTTGAGGACCCGGCGCAGATACTTCTTGTATGTCCACCAACCCTTGATTTCGTGCGGAAAATCCAGGCGATTGAGGACGACCTCGGGTCGGCCCTTCGGCAGCTCCCGGTCGGCTAGTGGCGCACTCTCGGGCGCGGTTTGCGCGGCCGCTTGCGGCGCTGCTCCGCACAGCACCGCAAGGCAGACAAACAGCGCCGCCCAGCGGTTGTACCATCGCATACCCCGTGCCTAGCGCCGAGGCTTGGAGCGGGCCAAGAAGTTCGCGGACATCACCACTGCACGACCGGCTGCCCTGCCGGAGCCCCGGGGCGAAGCGCCGCAAAGCGAGGGAGTTGCCGGGTTGACGCATCGCGGCTATAGCGGGAGCAAGCCGTGTGAGCCAAGCGCTGCAGCTCAGCCGGGCGGCACGGAGCACGAACCCATGAAGATCGAGGCGTCGGGGACGGAGACGGATGTGGACGTCGCGGTCATCGGCGGCGGTGTCAATGGCACCGGGGTCGCTCGAGACTGCGCGCTGCGCGGGCTTCGTGTGGCGCTGTTCGAGCGTAACGATCTGGCGTTCGGCGCCAGCGGTAACTCCAGCGGGATGATCCACGGCGGACCCCGCTACCTGACCTACGACCCCGACGTCACCTACACGTCATGCCTGGACTCGGGTCACATCCAGCGCATCGCGCCACACCTGCTGTTTCGGATCCCGTTCCTGACTCCGGTGCACGCTGGGCCCCTCGCGCGAGTGACCCTGGAAGGCTACGACGCGTTCTTCGCGCTGTACGACAAGTACCAGCCGCTCAAGCGCGGCAAGCCTCACGTCCGGCTCAAGGCTGAAGAGATCCTTGAACTCGAGCCGGGGCTCAAGGGTGACATCTACGGCGGCATCAGCTTCGACGAGTGGGGGATCGACGGCGCACGGCTCTGCGTGGGTAACGCCATCGACGCGATCGAGAACGGCGCTTCCGTGCGGGTACACACAACGGTCACACAGATCCTGCAGCGGGATGATGGCCGTGTCCGGGGCGTTGCCTACCGGGATCGCCTTTCGGGCCAGACGGGCGTTTGCACCGCCAAGCTCGTGATCAATGCGACCGGGGCTTGGGCACCCATCACGGCCACCCTCGGCGGCCTCGAGGCCAAGGCGGCGCGCGTGAGACCGGGGAAGGGCATCCACGTGATGTTCGACCGCCGGCTGACGAACTACGCCATCGTAGCCCAGGCCATCGACGGTCGTCAGGTGTTCCTCGAGCCCTGGCAGAACCTGACCATCATCGGCACGACCGACGACGACTACTATGGCGACTTGGATCATGTCGTCGCCACCGCCGATGAGGTGCGTTATCTCGTGCAAGCCGTGGCGCGAGTCTTTCCCTCCATCCGTGACGCCCGCGCGATCGGGACGTACGCGGGGGTGAGGCCCACTTTGTACGCGTGGGGACCAAACGAAGACGGCCTTAGCCGCGAGCACGAAATCGTGGATCACGAGAAGGACGGCGCGCCCGGCCTGTTCTCGATGATTGGAGG
>JAUILJ010000251.1 GCA_030433055.1 Polyangia bacterium | reverse complement strand
GTCGGGGTCATTTCAGTGAGGCGGAAAGGCAGTTCGAGGCTGCCGTGACCATCAACCCCCGCTACACCGAGGCGCAGCTGAACCTGATGGTCACCTACAACGACCTCGGGAAGTACGACAAGGCGCGAGGGATCTACGGCAACGTACGTACCCGCGACGTCAGCGGCCGCGCCCAGCCAGACAGTTTCGTACGTGGAAAAATCGCGAACATGCACGCGGATGTCAGCCAGGCGTACCTCGATGCTGCGATGCCTGAGGAGGCCACCCTGGAGCTCGAGCGCGCCGTCGCGCTGTGCCCACGCTTCGCCGATCTGAGGACGCGCCTCGGCGTGCTCTACCGCGATGCAGGCAAGACCGATCGCGCGCGTGAAGAGTTCCAAGCCGCCCTGCAGGCCAACGCAGGCTATCACCAGGCGCGAGTGATGCTCGCGGTGTTGATGCTCACCACCGGTGAGGAAGCCCAAGCCATCGCTGAGCTCGACAAGGTGCTGGCGGAAGACCCCGAGAACAAGTCGGCGCAGATGTACCTGCGGATCGCCAAAGGCTACAGCTCGCGCGACTCGAAAGCTTGAGCGAGCAGGGCGCACCAGCGCCGCAGCCGGGCGGCCTCAGAGCTAGCGCCAAGCGACTCTACAAGCGCCTCCGCGGCGGCGCGGTCACCCCGAGCCGAGCGGCGCTATCGGTGGGCGTCGGTGTGTTCATCGGCTGCCTTCCGCTCTACGGGCTGCACTTTCCGCTGTGCGCGCTCGTCTGCCTGCCTTTGCGGCTGGACTTGGTGACGTGTTACCTCGCGGCAAACATCTCCAACCCGTTCTTCGCGCCGTTCTTGCTGGTGGCCGAGGTGGAGGTCGGTAGCCGCCTGCTGCACGGCAGCCCCGTCGAGATCGATCGGAGCCTGCCGTTGGCCGATCTTGCCTCGCGTTTCGTCGCGGAGCTGGCGCTCGGCGCGCCGCTCGTTGGCGGCGGCCTGGCGCTCCTGCTTGGCGCCCTCACGTTCCTCGCCGTCGGTCGGCGCCGCCCCGGAGACCCCGAGCTGGCTTCGGCGCTCGAGCGCACCTCGGCACGCTACGCGAACGCTCCCAGGCAGCACCGTTTCTACGTGCGGGGCAAGCTGAGCTTCGATCCTCTGACAGCGCACCTGGCCCGCTGGGGGGCGCTGGGACGGGTCGTGGACCTGGGCTGCGGGCGTGGACAGTTCGCTCTGCTGTCGCTGGAGCTCGGCGCGGCGAACGCTGTCGAGGGCTATGACTACGACGCGGAGAAGATCGCCGTGGCGAAGCATGCAGCCGAGGATCTGCACAACGCCCGCTTTCACCAGGTCGATCTGGAGTCCCCCCCCGAGTTCGAGGCAGACAGCGTGCTCATCCTCGACGTGCTCCACTACTTGCCGACGGAAGCGCAGGAGAGGCTGCTTGCGCGCGTCGCCAAGGCGCTGCATCCCGGCGGCAGGCTCTTTATCCGCGAGGCATCACCTGCGGCGCGCCCGAGTTCTGCTCTCACCCGCTTCGCGGAACGCATCGGTAGGCGGGCGCGCATGAACCGCGCCGAGGCATTTCGCTTCGTAGCTCCCGCCGAGCTGCTGGCGAAGCTCGAAGCGCTCGGCCTCGAGTGCGAACTCAGCGACGCTTCCGAGGGCACGCCCCTCGACAACTACCTGCTCATCGGCCGACGCTGCCCCGCCTTGCGGCGGCCAGCAGGAGAGGCGTCACAGCCCGCTCCGGTTGACGAAGTAGGCCAGGGCGGCGCGAAGCTCGGGGTCTAGCTTCTCGAAGCCGAGCACACTCGCCGCCTTCGGCGAGAGCCCTTCGACGCGGAACACCTCCTCCCCGCTCTCCTTCTTGGCCTCGATACGCGACTCCTTTTGCTTCACGGAAACGACCGGCGCATCCGAAGCGTCACTCACTTTGTAGCCGTAGTCTTTCGGCTTGGAGATGTAGAGTCGGTTGCCGTTGGCGTCTTCGAGCTCCAGCTTGCCATCTGACTTGAACTTGAGCTTGTGGGTCACCGTCTGCCCGTCAGCGCCGCGCAGCTTGATGCGGTCGGGCTCCTTCGTGAACTTGGCGATGCGCGTTCCGCCCTTCTTCACCTCGAGATCGGTCCCGAGCTGGCTGAACTCCAGCGCAACGCCGCTGACCTTCGCGCTACCGCTCGCCTCGATGCGGATGTCGAGGGCCCCGGTCACTTGAATCGGGCCGGTCACGACGGCCGGCGGTGGAGCGGCGCTGCTCACGACCTGATTCGACTCACTGCGCTTGCACGCCAAGAGCGCAACGCCCAACCCCATCACCATCATCGTCGTCCACAGCCAGCGCTTCATCGTTCGCATCATCACGAGGAGTGGAGACGCTTTCAATAGCGGCCTGGTTTGGGGGTGAGTAGCCTCGCTTCGCCATGACGGATCCCTCGAAGGTGGTGTTCTTTGCTCCCCACTCGCCAGGCGAACGGGGAGGTGTCGCGAACGCTACCGCCCGCATCGCCGGGCAGGCGACGGCCCGCGGCGAGGAAGTGCACCTGGTGTGCTGGTCGAAGCACGCGCCTCCTGGTGGCTGCGTGACCCGGGAAAAACAGGGCCTGTTCGAGCACCACGTCGGGCGCCAAGGCGACACCGAGCGCGACCTGATGGCGCTCGTGGAGCATGGCGGTAGTGTCATTCAACGCAGCAGCGCCGACCTGGTGCATGGAATCTACGCCAGCGACGCTGGCTACGCCGGAGTGCTCGCCGCGCAGCTCGCCGGCGCCGCCAGCATACTCAGCCTCCGCGGCAACGACGTCGACCGCGGATTATTCCGCGCGGATCAATTTCACTTCGTCAAGCACGCCGTGGAGCGGGCGACGCGGGTCAGCGGCGTGTCGCGAGAGTTGTGTCACAAGGCTAGCCAAGTGTTCGAACGGGCGGTGCACCACGTGACGAACTCGGTGGACACCCAGCTGTTCAAGCCTGAGGAGCCGGACAACAGCCTGCGGGCAGCCATCCCCCTGGAGTCCGGTGCGCGGGTGCTGGCCTTCGTGGGTGAGCTGCGTGAAAAGAAGGGCATGCGCTTCCTGCTGCCAGCGTTCGCGGAGCTGTCACGCAGCATGCCGCTCCAGCTGCTCCTGATCGGCGGGGTACGCCGCGACGCCCAGGCGGCGTTTGCCGCTTTCGAGGCCACCGCGCCAGACGCTGCCGCACGGATCAAAGTACTGGAGTACTCGGGGAGCCCGAAGCGTCTGTGCCGCCTGCTGTCGTTGTGCGACCTGCTGGTGTTCCCTTCGCTGTTCGAGGGCACCCCGAACGCCGTGCTGGAGGCCATGAGCGCGGCGCGCCCCGTGCTGGCGACACGAGTCGGCGGTCACGCCGACCTGATCGACCATGGTGTCACCGGCGCCCTGCTCGATCCGCGCGACCTGGACCAGCTGCCCGATGCGATCCTCGAGTGCCTCGACAATCCGGAGCGCGAGCGCTGGGGCAAACGGGCCCGAGAGTTCGTGGTGCAAGCGCACGCCCCGGCGCTCGAGAGCGAAGCGTACGGCCGCCTCTACGCCGAGGCGCGAGCGGCCAGCGCGAGCTCCCCAGCGTAGAAATCGACCAAGCTGTGACGTCGCCGCTCCCAGCTCCCCTCCAGCTCGATGAACTGCCGCGCCGCAGCGCCCAGCGCACGGCGCCGTTCAGTGTCCTGCAAGAGCTCGAGCACGGCGCCCGCCAGCACCTTCGGGCGCGGTGAGTCGAGCAACACGCCGCTCACGTCAGGTTCGATGATCTCCCTCATGCAGGGCAGCTCCGTGGAGATCACGGGCCGGGCGCAGCTCATGTACTCGAAGACCTTGATCGGGCTACAGCCCTGGTGCTTGTTGCGCACGTCCCGGCGCAGGGGCGCGAGACAGATGTGCGCTGCCTGGATGCGCGCCGGCAGCTCTGCCGCTGGCAGCGCGCCGAGCAACGTCACCTGGTCCTCGAGCTTCAAGCGATGGATGGTGCGCTCGATCTGCTTGCGCCATCTGCGACGCATCGGGCCTGCGATCTGGAGCTCTACCGGAAGCTCTCGTGCCACGCGACGCGTCGCCATCAACAGCTCGAGCGTACCCTGCCAGGCCTGGGTCGCACCCACGTAGAGCAAGCGCGCGGGTGCGCTCGCTGTCACTTCCCCCGGTTCGTGGGCCGCGGGATGAAACAGCGCCGGGTCAGCAGCGTTGGGGATCACCGCCCGCGGCGTGTGGTCAGGGAGACCTCGGCTCTGCATGAACTCCAGCGTCGTGTTGCTCTGGGTCAGCGCCCACTGAGCGCCACGCAGGATGCGCGCCTCCAGCTCCCTGAGCTTGGCCTGCATGCTGTGGGAGCTCGCGAGCCCGCGGTAGTGATAGGACAGCTCGATGCTCGGCAGGCCGTTCACCTCGAAGAGCGTGGGCACGCGACGGCGGGCGGCGTAGACCAACGCAGCCTCCCCCTCGAACACCCCACGGAAATGGATCACGTCGGGGCGAATGGCCACGAGCTCACGCAGAACCCGGTCGCGAAACGCGAGGGCGCGGGCCAGCAGATTGTCCTGCAACAGGTTGATGGGATGCAGCACGACACCCGCGGGTGGGGCGCCCGCGCCCGGTTTTGGAGTCAGCGTCACCAGATGGACGTCTGCCCCTGCGTCGCGGAGCGCACGGCTCATCTGCGCCATGCGCGTGCCCGACCCTTTGGAGTTGGGGAAGCCTTCGAAGGCAACGTAGGCCACGCGCAGCCCATCGAGGCGCGCCTCACCCCCTCCAAAAGAAGGCCTTGCTGAGTCGGCGGCGACGGAGGTCACGGGCGAATGCTACACTCCGCGGCCAGGGGAGCCATGTACGATGTGCAGCAGTTGATCGAGGAGCCGGAGCTGTTTGAGCCGCTCGCCCGCAGCGTGAAGGAACTCACGCCGCCCGCGTACCTCCGCTCGGTGAAGATCAAGCTCACGGCGCGCTGCAACCTGAAATGCGTGATGTGTCGCTACGGGCGCGGCTGGGCTCCGCCGGAGCTGCCCGGTGAGCGGTTCATGGAGCTGTTGCGCGAGATGGCAGATCTCGGCTGCCGCAAGGTGCACTTCTCGGGCGGTGAGGTGCTCTCGAGGAGAGACTTCGAAGCGATTGCGGGTGCTGCGGCGGAGAGCGGTATCAAGGTCACGCTGACCAGCAACCTGACGCTGCTGACCAAGGAGCGCGCGAAGAGCTTGCTCGCCCACCGCATCAGCGGAGTCAGCACGTCTCTCGATGGCGCTAGCGCGAAGGTCCACGAGAGCGTGCGGGGAGTGCCAGGAAGCTTCAAGAAGACCCTGCGTGGGATCGAGTACATCGCCCGCTACGCGAAGAAACGGCCGCCAAAGCTACGGGTAAACTTCGTGATGTTGCGCCAGAACTTCCGCGACTACCCGAGCTTGCTACGCCTCGTGGGCGATCGGGGGGCGGTAGATCTGGTGCCGATGCCCGTCGACAGCAAGCGGGCGGAGCTGCGGCTGAGCAAGCGCCTGATCCACGAGTACAACCAGGAGATCGCGCCACAAGTCGAGCAGCTGCGGCAGGAATATGGGTTTCCGCTCGGCAATGAATACATCTACCCATTCGGACGAGAGAAGCACGAGCTGGATAGCTCGGCTGCTGGCGATTACGCGTTGGCCTACTATCGGAAGCACCAATGCCTGGCACCTTGGCTGCACCTGTTCGTGGCTTGGGACGGCAAGGTCTACCTGTGCTGCATGACGAACGGTCGCATCGAGCCGCTGGGCGATCTCGCGACTCAGAGCGTGCGTGAGGTGTGGCACGGCGAAGCGTTTCAGAAGATCCGTGAACAGATGCGCGCTGACCGTATCCCCAGCTGTCATGCTTGCGACATGTACCTCGCGGAGAATAGGGAGCTGAACGCAGCGTTCGCCAGCGCGGGCGTGAAGCTCCCCGAGGCAGCCAAGGCCGCTGCGCGGCGGCTACCTTTGATCTCCGCCTAGCAGAGTCGAGTTTCGGAGCGAACCACGGGGACAGGACACTAGGACCAGCGATGAGCCTGGATACGTTCTTCTAGATAAGCCAGGAGCTGCTCCGCGAGCGTGCGATGTTCCAGCACTCCGGATGTCGGCCGCACCCCCGCGTGAAGCAAGGCTCGAACGCGGCGTTCCAAGGCTTCGGGGCTCTGCACCAGAGTCCCCATACGTCGTGCCCGCAGTCCTTGGTCGTCGATGGGGCGCCCGAACGGCAGGGCGACGTGCCAGATCCCCGCCAGGCAGAGCTCGTAGCTCAGGTTGTAGCCGGCGGCGCCAATGACTATCCTCGCGGAATAACCCGCAGCCAACCCATCGAGTTCCAAGACCTCGGAGCTGACGTCACGGGCTCGTTCGAGCAGCGCCGCGACACGGCCGCGAACGCCTGGGTCGGAGAGCACCACCTGGACGTCAGGAGCTGAAACGTGCGACAGAGGTGTGAGCCGTCGCGCGACAGGACCGCAGCGCAGGGCCGGCCCTGGGAGCCACTCGAGGTTGGGCTCGATGTCCACGACGCCGCTCAGGCCCAAGCCTGCCCACCCGGCTTCGCTCTGCAGTGACCTGGGCGCGGCGCGCTGGAAGCGCGTGAGCAAGACACGAGGCACCGCAGGCGCCAGGCAGTTTAGTTCCGCAAGGATACCATTGGGGAACGTATCCAGGATCAGAGCGTCCCGCCCCCGCAGCTCGACCTCCACGCGCTCGCGAAGTCGTGCTGCGCTCCCATGCGCTTCCCGGCTCAGGCCCACCACGTCCGCGAACAAGGCGCTCGCCCGAGGCTGGGCCTCTTGTGCACACAGCACCCGGGCTTCGACCCCTAGCTCAGCCAGGGCGCGGGCCAGCCCGGCGCCGCGAACCGCGTGACCGAAGCCACCACCGAGCGCATAGATCAAGCAGCGCTTCATCGCCGCTCGACCATCACAGGCCCCCCAGTCCTTCTGCTCGTGACGCCAGGCTCAGCTGCCGGACCAGTCGTCGGGTACGTCGCCGCCGAAGTCCGTATCGCCATCGTCGAAGAGCGCGTAGTCGTCGTCGCCGTAGGGGTCATTCATCCACGATCCCTCGCGGAAATACCAAAAGAAGAACGGATCGTCCCGAAGGTAGGCGTAGCTATGCTTGCGATACGGATTGTTCAGTTCCTGGCGCAGGCAGCTGACGCACACGATGTTGTGCCCCTGCCAGCGCGCATGCTGTGAACACACGGGCTTCTGACACATCGTGCACTGGCCGGAGGGAGGCTCCTGGCAGCGATGCTTGAAAAGGATCCCTGCGGTTTCTCGACAACGCACTCGAAGACTAGCTCCCGGCTCAGCTCGCGTGTTGTACGCTCGCGACGCTCTTGTAGGAATTGACGATTGCGGCGAGTGCCCGGGGGCTGGTTACCTCACCGGCTTCCAGGTTCTGCGCGAACCATCCCCCGCGGCCGCGCACGCGCGTCACAGCGGCCGCCTGGTACTGAAACACGGCGTAGTTTGGGCGCACCACCACGCGCTTGAGCAGCAGCCCGTTGAAGCGCTCGCTCTTCCACTGACGGTTGAGCACGCTCGCGCCAAACGTCTTTCCGCGGGGTGCGTTGATCTTGACGTTGATGCGCTCGATGACGCGGTCCTTCGTCTTCGTGTACTTGCGCTTCTGCGCCGTCTTGCGCTTGGCGTGTTGAATCACGTCCAAGGTAACACCGGTGCCATCGACCAGCGCGAAGCGCATGTTGAGCCACCAATGCCGGTAGCTCGCCGCCGTGGTCTTGCTCTCGAAGATCCCCGTGCCGGCTTCGCTGTACTCAACGGGTTGCGTGTTGGGGTAGGCGCCGAAATCTGCTCCGACATGGACCGGGCGATTGCTGCGAATCTCACCCCGCAGGCCCCGCAATACTCCCGCGATGACCTCAAGCTTGCGGTCCTCGACGTCTTGCTTGCTGGCGCTTCCAACCGACCGATAGATGAGCAGCCCGATGCCGATGATCAGGATCGGGATCCCGATCAAGAACACCGCGGTGAACAATCCACCGAAGAGGCACACCAGGCCCCAGGTCAGCAGGCGCTTGTTCTTGAGTTCAGCCGACTTGTCCTGAGCGAACAGGTGGCTGACCTTGGCCAGCATGTGATCGACTGGCAAGTCGTCGTTGAGCTGGAGCGGCGTGTGCTTCGGCTCCTTCTCATGCTGAACGGGATAGGTAGGCAGCGGTCCGATCTGCACGGGCGGCAAGTTCATCGCCGCGTGCTGTGGCGCCGCGGCCTGGCCCGCGTAGTGGTTGCCGCCTGCACCACCGACCACAGCTGCTGCACCAGCAGCCGCGGCAGCGCCATAGGCCGCATAGCCTGGTGCGCTCCCCTGCGCCGCGGCCTGACCGTAGGCCTGCGGTCCGTAGCCCGCTGGTTGCGCCGGTTGACCATAGCCCGCCTGAGCCGCTGGCCCGTGAGCGGCTTGGGGGTGGGCCACTGGCTGCCCGTACCCTTGCTGGTGCGGCATGGCTTGCTGCGGCATGGCTTGCTGCGGAGCGCCTTGCTGCGGAGCGCCTTGCTGCGGCATCGCTTGCTGCGGCATGGCCTGCTGCGGAGCGGCTTGCTGGCCCGGAAACGGCTGGGCTCCGGTGTACGGTGCAGGCATGGGCGCATGAGCGGGCGCGGGCGCATGGGAGGGCACCGGCGCCTGAGGCCCCGCAGGGTGCTGCGGAGCATTCGGCGCGGAAACGCCGGCCTCGGGCTGGGCCTGCATCAACTGCGTGCCTTTCGGTCCACGACCTTCTGTCACCGCGATGCCATCCCCTCGATCAAAGCTCACCCAGTATCAACCAAGCGCGAGTCCGTAGCTAGAGCCTTGTCCGCGCGATTGAGCGGTCAGCCGAAGTCGTACTCCACTCCGGTCATGCGCTGGGAGAGCTCCCAGAGCCCGCGCATGGCCTGCTCGTCCCGCGACTCGGTGTTCCCCCGGGTCTTTGCGGGCGCTCCCCACATCTCCCCTGGCCCGCGTGGCCCAACATAGTCTCCGTTCTCGATGTCCTCACCACAGGCGGCGTACAACGTGGGGAGCGCCCCTTTGCGCGCCGACTGAGCGAACAGCGCGTTGCCCACGTCGGTGAGCCGCTTGAACCAGCTCGCGCCTTCCATGTTGGGACCCACGGCTT
>JAUILJ010000250.1 GCA_030433055.1 Polyangia bacterium | reverse complement strand
GGCAGGAACCCCAGCCCCAGGCCGAGCGCGCTGGCAATTCCCAGACTGATGCAGAGTGGACGTTCCCCGCGCCACATGTGCGTGAGCCAAGGGCCGATGCCTCGTGGTGCGCCTGGTGAGCCGCTGGAAGGCGGTTCCGCGAGGCTACTCACCGGGCGGTGGAGGTGAGGGGTCGCAGAGGGCCTTGCAGTCTTCCTCTGCGAACCGAACCGCCTTGTGGCATGCCTGGGGCTCGAGCACGGGTTTGCTGCACGTCGGGAGCTCGGCCTTCGCGAGTTCTTCGCAGTGCGCGGAGCACGCCGCGATCTCCTGCTTGCTCACCTGAGCCGTCGGACGCTCCTTGTTCTGAGGTTCGTCACAGCCGAACAGCGCAAACCCTAACCCCCAAACCCCGATCCAGCGCCGAACGCGCAAACCGCTGCCTCCGCGAGCCATACTCAGACCGCCGGGGAGGAGCCGGTGAGCCCAGGGGGGCTCTTGTCGGGAGTGCTGGGTGTCGCCGCGCTCTCCGGGCCCGCGAGGACCAAGGGGAGCACCTCATCCAGGCGGTGGACGAAGTGAATCCGCATGTCGTTGCGGACCTCGGCTGGCACCTCTTCGAGGTCGCGCTCGTTGCGAGCTGGCAGCACCAGCTCACGCAAGCCAGCGCGGTGTGCGGCGAGGATCTTGTCTTTGATGCCCTCTACCGGGAGGATCGAACCACGCAGCGTGAGCTCGCCCGTGATGGCGACGTCGGGACGCGCTGGCGCGTTCAAGAGCAACGAGACCACGGCGACGAAGATCGGCACGCCGAGGCTCGCGGCGTCATACGACGAGCGGGCCCGGGGCACGTGCAGGTGGAGATCGATCTTCTCCAGCCACTGCGGATCGAGCATCAGCTTCTCCGCCTTCGAGCGCACGAAGCTCACCGCGGTCTCCGCCGACTCCTTCATTACGTCGCGCAGGTTGCCCGTGATGTGGATCTTGCCCTTGCCGAGCATCTGCGTGGCCTCGACGAACAGCAGCTCTCCACCGGCGGCGTTGGTCCCAAGCCCAGTCGCGACGCCCGCTGCGGGTTGCCGCTCCGCCAGCTCTGGGCGGTACTTGTGCACTCCAAGCACTTTCTCCACGTACTCGGAGTTGGTCTTCTGACCTTTCACGTCCTCGCCTTCGGCCAGACGCACGGCGATGTCCCGACACATCGAGGCGATCTGACGCTCCAGGTTACGCACACCGGCCTCGCGCGTGTACGCGTCGATCAACAGCTCGATGCCCTCGGAGGTGAACTCCAGCTGCTCCGCCGTGAGGCCGTGCTCGCCGAGTTGCTTTGGAACCAGGAACTCCCGCGCGATGTGGATCTTGTCGCTGCGGGGGTAGCCCGGAACTTCGATGATCTCCAGGCGGTCTTTCAGCGCTTCGGGGATGTCTCTTGGATAGTTCGCGGTGGCCAGGAACGTGACCTGGCTGAGGTCGAACGGTACCTCGAGGTAATGGTCCACGAAGGTGTCGTTCTGTGCGGGATCCAGCACCTCGAGCAGCGCCGCGGCCGGATCGCCGCGCACGTCGGCGCCCATCTTGTCGACCTCGTCGAGGACCAACACGGGGTTCTTCGTGCCTACCTTTTTCAACGCCTGCACGATGCGGCCCGGCAGCGCACCGACGTAGGTGCGGCGATGGCCGCGGATTTCCGCTTCGTCTCGCACGCCACCCAGGGAAATGCGGCCGTATCGCCGTCCCATCGCGCGGGCGATGCTGCGTCCCAGGCTGGTCTTGCCGACGCCGGGTGGGCCAACGAACAGCAGGATGGGCCCTCGCTTATCCGTGCGGAGCTGGCGGATCGCAGTGTACTCCACGATGCGCTTCTTCACGCGCTCGAGCCCCCAGTGGTCCTCGTCGAGGCAGCGGCGCACCGCCTTGACGTCGATGCGATCGGGGCTGGTCCGTGACCACGGCAAGTCCGCGAGCCACTCGACGTAGGTGCGGGTGACGTTGAACTCTGCGCTCTGAGGCTGCATGCCGGCTAGCCGGGACAGCTGCTTGCGCGCGGCCTTTTCTGCCTCGGGTGGCATGTTGGCGATGGCGACCCGCTCGCGCAGCGCCTCGACCTCATCGTCGTCGGCCTCTCCCAGCTCCTCGCGGATGCTCTTGAGCTGCTGCCGCAGCACGTAGTCGCGCTGGGAGCGGCTCATCTCCTCCTGGACCAGTGCGGTGATCTCGCCCTTGACCTGCAGCACCTCGAGCTGCCGCTTGACCATGTCGAGCACCAGGTTCATGCGCTTCTCGACGTCGAAGGCCTCGAGGATCTCCTGCCGACGCTGGATGCTCGCATGTTCCTCGGGGAAATTAGACGCGATCAAGTCCGCCAGCGCACCGGGCTCACGCACGTTGTCCAGGATGCTCGCCGTCTCCCGAGGGAGGTCGGGCATCAGCTCCAGCACCTTGCGGGTGCGATCGCGCAGCGTGCGACCCAGCTCGGTGACCTTGGCGTCGGGCGCGGGCTCCTGGATGCGGACCACGTCCGCCGTCATGTAGGGCTCGAGGCCGAAGCTCTTCTGAAGCTCGAACCGCGCCAGACCATTGAGCACCACGCTGTAGTTGCCGGGCCCGAGGCGGATGACCTTGACGACGCGAGCCAGGGTGCCGATGCGGTACAGATCCTCAAAGGTCGGCTCGACCGCGTCCGACGACTTCTGGGTGATGACCCCGATCAGACCCCCATCTTGGCCAAGCTCTTCGACCAGGCGCACGCTGCGAGGGCGCCCCACGTTGATGGGGACGACGCTCATCGGGAAGAGCACGGAGTTGCGCAGCGGAAGGATCGCGACGCGCTCGGAGGGGCCTGAAGCCATACGCCGACACTAGTCCCAGAACGCCGCTCTGTCGATCCGCGCGCTGCACCCCCTCGAAACCGCATGTGCGCGTGGAATGTCGCCGACCCGTGGCCCTTATGGTAAGGCCGGACCTCGTGAAGACGCTGCGATTGCTCTTGCTCAAGGTCGCGCTGAGTGCGGTTGCCTGCGGCGTGGTGGCCTGTGGGGGGCCCGCCCCCGCCAAGGGACCGCGGGACGTGTTGACCCAGTACGCGGTCGCCCTGGACGAGGGCCGCGTCGAGGACGCCTACGCCCTGCTCAGCGACGAAGCCAAGAAGACCCTGCCCTTCGACGCGTTCCGGCGCATGGTCAAGGAGAACCCCGACGAGGTGAAGCAGGTGTCCCAGAGCCTGCTGAGGCCGTCGGGGCCACCGCGGGTGACCGCCACGGTCAGCTCCCCCAGCGGCGAGTCGCTGCTCTTGGTCTACGAAGACGGAGCGTGGCGCGTCGACGGCTCGGCCATCGATCTCTACAGTCAGGCCAACCCGAAGTCGGCGCTCATGGCCTTCGTGCGCGCGTTCGACAACAAGCGTTGGGACATCCTGATGCGGTTCGTCCCCGAGAGTGAGGCCGAGGGGCTCTCCGCAAAGAAGCTCGAGACCTACTGGACTGGCGAGCAGAAAGAGGAGCTCGAGAACCTCACCCGCGCGATCAAGGCGGCGCTCCCCACTGCCAAGCTCGAGGTGATCGGCGATCACGCCACCATGCCCTACGGCGGGAGCGGCACGGTGGAGCTCTTGCTCGAAGACGGTCGCTGGAAAATCCAGGAGTTCAAATGAGCCCTGCGGACGGAACCAGCGCCACCGCCCCACCGGGCGACGAGTCGCGGCGAGCCAGCGTAGAACGCTCGACCCGCGAGACGTCTATCCGTGTGGAAATAAATCTCGACGGGTCCGGGAAGTCGCAGATCGATACTCCCCTGCCCTTCCTCAGCCACATGCTCGATCAGATCGCGCGCCACGGCCTGTTCGACCTGACGATTGAAGCCAAGGGAGATGTGGAGATCGACGGCCACCACACCACCGAGGACGTGGGCATCGTCCTCGGTCAGGCGGTGCGCGAGGCGCTCGGTGACCGCGCCGGGATCCGCCGCTACGGCTGGGCCACGCTCCCAATGGACGAAGCCTTGGTCACCGCTGCTCTGGATCTCTCGGGCCGCGCCTACCTGGTGTGGCGAGTGCCGCTGCCCAAGGCCAAGCTCGGCACCTGGGACACGGAGCTCGCGGAGGTCTTCTTCGACGCCTTCGCCCGCACCGCCCAGTGCAACCTCCACGTGAAGCTGCTCGAGGGGGAGAACCTCCACCACATCGTGGAGATCAGCTTCAAAGCTTTCGCAAAGGCGCTGCGCATGGCCACCGAAATCGACCCACGGGTCAGCGGCGTCCCGAGCACCAAGGGCAGCCTCGACTGACTCCCCTCGCGGGAGGCCCAGCGCGTTTCCTCGTGGGTTCGGGGGAGAGGATTTCTGGAGTGCGCCGTGAACAGCCTCAGGCAACCGAACAATGACTGACGTGGTGATCGTAGACGCCGGGCTCGGCAACTTGCGTTCGGTGGAGAAGTCGGTGGTGCGCGCCGCCGCCGAGTGCGGCAAGCCGAACCTGCACGTGGAGCACAGCTCGGATCCGGACGTCATCCGCAAGGCGGCGCGCATCGTGGTGCCCGGCCAAGGCGGCTTCCGCGACTGCGCGAGGGTCTTCGCCGGGGACCTGGGCGAAGCGGTGCGCGAGCAGCTCGATCGCGGCACGCCCTATTTCGGGATCTGTCTGGGCCTGCAGGTGCTGTTCGAGTCCAGCGAGGAAGCGCCTGGGGAGGGCCTCGGTTGGTTCGAGGGTCACGTGGCGCGGCTCCAGGGCGCGCCAGCGACTGACGACAGCGCAGCCATCAAGGTGCCGCACATGGGCTGGAACCAGCTACAGATCCCGGGGGAACTGCACCCGTACCTCAGCAAGGCCGGAGGCGCGGGTAGCTGGTTCTACTTCGTTCATTCTTTCCACGCGGTACCGAAAGATCCGAGCGTCGTGGTCGCGCACGTGGACTACGGCCCCAACCACGTTACGGCGGCGGTGGCGCGCGACCACGTGTTTGCGACGCAATTTCACCCTGAAAAGAGCCAAGCCGCGGGCCTACAGCTGCTAGAAGCGTTCTTGGCAGCCTGAGCCGGTGCGCATCGAGCGCGACCGGCGCGACAGCGGCCCCGAAGCGAGAGAGCCAGCCCATGTTCGAAGTCATCCCCGCCATCGATCTCCTGGAAGGCCAAGCCGTGCGCCTGCTCCAGGGGCGCTACGATCAAGTCACCGTGTACGCGACGGATCCCGTCGAGCTGGCCCGCAGCTGGCGTGGCCACGTGCCGCGGCTCCACGTCGTCGATCTCGAAGGCGCCAAGGCTGGAAAAGCCGTCCAGAAGGATCTGGTGCGACGAGTCGTGGAGGCCTTTGGCCCAGGCGTTCAAGTCGGTGGCGGCGTGCGTAGCCTGGCAGCGGCGGAGAGTTACCTCGAGCTCGGAGTAGACCGTGTCGTCGTCGGCACGCTCGCGATTCGCGAGCCCGAGACCTTCGAGGCGCTGGTCCAGGCGCACCCGAACCGGGTCGTCGTCGCCCTGGACGCGAAGGGGGGCCGCGTTGCGACCGATGGCTGGCTCGATGTGTCCGAGAGGCTCGCTGTCGACGTCGCGAAAGAGCTGTCCGCCTTGCCCGTGGCCGCGGTGCTGTACACCGACATCGACAAGGATGGGACCGAGCGTGGGCCAAACTTCGGTGAGACCGCGCGCCTCGCCCGTGACGGTGGCCTGCCCGTCATCGCCAGTGGTGGCGTGGGCACCCTGGAGCACATCCGTCAGCTCTCCAGGAGCGCCTCAGACGGTGTCGTCGGCGCCATCGTCGGCAAGGCCCTGCACGAGGGCCGCTTCAGTCTCGGTGAAGCCGTGGCTGCTGCCCAGGGCTGAATCACTTACAGAACGGCGTCGTCTGCCGCCCGATGCGGGACTTAACTGTGAATCCTAGCGCCCCCTGAGGTAGAACCCTGCTTCGCCAATGGTGCCCCCCGATGACTCTGAGCCGACGATCAGCGGAGAGCCCGCCGCGCCGGCGCGTGACGTGCCCACGCATTCGCGTGGCTCGGATGAGAACGAGAGCATGGGCGCCAGCTTCGATGGTGAGGACTTCCTGTTCCACCTGTATCGGGGCTCGGAGCTGCTCCAGGACAATCGCATCGAAGAGGCCAAGACCGAGCTGGAGACGGCGCTTGGCATGCAGCCGCGGGACATCGAGGGCCAGGGCCTGCTGGGAGTCGTTTACTTCCGCCTTGGGATGTACCCCCACGCGATGGAGATCTACGAGGAGCTGGTGCGTGCCTGCCCACGGGAGGTCACACCGCGCATCAACCTCGCGCTCTGCTACCTGAAGACCGGCCAGCTGCTGCAGGCTCGGTCGGTGCTGGAGCAGATCATCAACATCGTGCCTCAGCACCAGCGCGCCTGGGGCTATTTGGGCCTGGTGTTCGAACGCTTGGGCGATCACGCCAAGGCACAAGTGGCCTTCGAACGCGCGGAGCAGCCTCACCTGGCGCGCCGCATGCAGCACATCCTCGAGGAGCGGTCGCGTATCCCCGGGGAGTCCCAGCCGCCGGACCGCCAGGAGATGATGAGCGCGGCGGCCGATGCGGAAGAAGAGCTCGATCGCAACGAGGACGCCTTCAGCATCGCCGGTAGCAACGACAGCAGCACGTCTCGCTCCGGGCGCTGGCGCGCCATCGAGCTCGGGCAGGAACGGCTGCCTCCGCCGTCCCGCCCGTTCAATCCAGCGTCGCTCACCCCGAGCCGTCCCCCGCGCGCGCCCACGCTGCCCCCCACCAGTGCACGGGGTGGCGCGCCGACCCTCGCTGGAGGGGTCTTCGTCCCACCCCCGGTGGACCAGCTCGCCGAGGAGTCGCTGTTGGTGTTTAGCGACGAGCCGCGAGTCGTGGGGCACGCCGACGGCGTGGTGCTCGTGAACTCCGAAGAGCGCTTCTATCTGCGCCCGAGCGCGGTGCGGGCGGTGCTGCCCATCGGGAATGATCTGACCAGTCGCCCGCTGCATCGGCGCACCCGCGGCCGCGAGACCGAAGAGCTCTTGGGAGACGCCGGAGACGGCATCATCGAGTTGCTCGGCCCCGCGCGCTTGGTGCTCGGCGCCACCGAGGGCCGCCTCGTGGTAACGCAGCTGGACGGGCAGTTCCTCTACCTCCGGGAGCGCTTGCTGGTCGCCTTCGAGAGCGGCATTGCCTACGAAAGCGGGCGGCTTCCGGTGAGCGGTGAGCGACACGAGCCGCTGGTTCAGCTCTCCGGTCAGGGCGCCGTCGTCTTCCATGGGGGCAACCTGATCGAGGCGTTGGATTGCCGCGCGGAACAGCCCTTGTGGATCGCGGCGGAGTACGTCGTCGGCTGGACGGGCAGGCTCTTGCCACGGCCGCTCGACCCTTCGGAGGCGCTCGGTGTGGCGCAGCTCGGGCGCGTCGGAGGGTCTACGGGCCTGATCAGCTTCTCTGGGGACGGTGCCGTCTTCGCGAAAGTGCGCTAGAGAGGGGCCACGGCGGTCCGCCCTAGAGATGCGTGATGAGTGAGCCTCTCCCCCAACCCGAGCCCGGAAAGAAGCGGCCCAAGGTCGATCCGGAGCAACGCAAGGCGCGCCGCAAGTCCCTGGCGGAAGACGCGGTCAACCTGCCGAATCTGCTCACTTTTGCGCGCATCGCCATCATCCCGGTCGTGCTCTGGCTGCTGGACCGAGGGACCCCACAGGACTGCGTGACGGCGGCGCTCGTGTATGCGGCAGCCGCGATCACCGACCTGCTGGATGGCTACCTGGCGCGTAAGCTGGGCGTGGTCAGCGTGCTGGGGAAGTTTCTGGATCCGCTGGCGGACAAGCTGCTGGTGATGGCAACCCTGATCTGGATGGTGCCCATGGGGCGCATCCCGGAGTGGGTCGTGATCTTGCTTCTGGGGCGGGAAATCAGCATCACGGGGCTGCGCTCCATCGCCAGCAGCGAGGGCGTCGTGATCGCCGCAGGTGGCGGCGGGAAGAGCAAGACCGCGCTGCAAATGGTCGGGATCTTGTGCCTGGTGATCGGCTACCCCTACCACCTGGACATCGGGATCTACGATCTGGGCGTGGTGGATCTGGTGCCCGTGGGGCGCTGGCTCATCTACATCTCGCTCGTCTTCAGCTTTGGTAGCGGTTTCGAGTACGTGCGCCTGTTTGCCGAGGCCGTGGAGGCCAAGGACCGACGGCAGGCGGAGAACTGAGCAGCAGAACGCCAGACCAGCGCTCGCAGAAGCGTGACAAGGCCCCTGCCAGGCTGCTAACACACCTTCCGCCATGCGCGTGAGACACGCCCTTCTTTTGGGATTCATTGGCTTTGTGTTCGTCGGCTGCGCGAAGCAGGGCGAAGGCGAACGCTGCGACCTTCAATTCAGCGGTGAGACCGGCGACTGCGAAGCAGGTCTGGTTTGCACTGCCTCCAACACACTCAACGACAGCAGCACCGATCGCTGCTGCCCTCCGGAGGGCCAGTCGTTCAGCGACGATCGTTGCGCGCCCCGATCGAGCATCGGCTCGAACGGAGGAAGCGCGGGTACATCGTCCAGCGGTGGTAGCGGCGGAAACGCCGGGGCAAGCGCTGGCGGCTCGAGCTCCGGCGGAACCTCGGGAGGCTCGAGCGGGAGCGGTGGCACGGCTGGAAGCGGCGGAACCGCGGGTAACGGCGGGACCGCTGGAAGCGGTGGCACAGGCGGGTCGACTGGAGGCAGCGCAGGTGCTGCCGGCAGCGCGGGCGCCAGCGGTGCGAGCGGCAGCGCAGGCGCAAGCGGCAGCGGCGGGACCGGGACGTGAGAGCTCACGCCTTCTGGGTGGGCCTGTTCGGGCTCGCTCTGCTGCGCTGTTCGAGCGCAGCGGCAGAAGGCGAAGCCTGCGATCGGGCTCAGGGCAATGCAGACTGCCAGAGCGGCCTGGTGTGCACGTCGGCGCTCGACGTGAAGGCAGATCACGACGTCTGCTGCCCTCCCCAGGGAAACAAACCCGAGGAGGCCGCGTGCGGTGCCGCAACCGAGGGCGCGATGCCTGACGCCGGAGTCGGCGATCAGTACTCCAACGGCGGCTCGGTGAATGACGGCGGCCCAGTCACTGACGGCGGCGGCGCAGGGGGAACCAGCGGCGGCGCAGGGGGAACCAGCGGCGGCGCAGGGGGAACCAGCGGCGGCGCAGGGGGAACCAGCG
>JAUILJ010000249.1 GCA_030433055.1 Polyangia bacterium | reverse complement strand
AAGTTAATCGTGATACGCACCAAGTTCCGCTACGGCAACAAGCGAACGAACTGGCCTGTCCTAATGGTAGCTGGGTACGCGAATTTCCCTGAGGATTTCGATGGAGCCCTCGAGGATTTCCACTCGTTGCTAGGCCGCATCGAACTCCTCGGACAGACGAAGTACGAGCCGAAGGCGCGGCTGGTGGTCCCCGCAGAGGCGCCAGCTGCAAAGGAATCGCCGGCTTCAGAGCCCGCGCCTGCAAGCGCCCCACCGTCACCCTCGGAGGGAACCAAGGCGTTGCCCGATGGTGGAGCGCCAGGCTCCGACGCCGGAGCGAAGACCGCACCGGAGTTGCCCGACGCGGGAGCCCCCGCACCCTGAGGGCGCAGGGCGAGCACTCGATGCTCGCCCTGTTTGGTTGGGTGGCGCTTCGGCTTCAGCGCACGATGGTGTCGCAGCCGATCACGACATCAACGACCACGTTGTCGCTGTACTCGACGACATCGCATGACGCCGGGCAGAGCAGGATCTGCGTCGGGTTGCTCGGGTTGTCGTAGTACCAGCCAGGCTGGCCGATGCACGCGCCTGGGCCGCTCACCTGCGGAATCACTTCTTGATCCATACCTTCCTGGGTGATGCCGACGTTGACCAGATCCGGGTTGGGATCGCCTTCGGCAGGTGTTGGGATCGTGTACTGGCACTTCACGGCGCCACGGATCTCGTTCATCGCATCCAGGAAGCCTTGGCCGGCATTTCCGCTCGACACGATATACGCTGAGTCGGTGCCGCCCTTTTGAGCGATCTGGTTCAGCGCGCTCAAGTCGCCGATGCCGATGACGAAGGTCTTGACCTGGGGCGTGTTCGTGTTTCCCGTTTCAGCGTAGCCGGCAGCAAGTGCAACGGAGTTGTTGGTACATCCGGTCGGCTCGCCGTCGGTCGCCAGCACGACGACGACCTGATGGTCCGGGCGGGCGTTGGCGTAGGCGGTCGCGTAGGTCAGCGCACCAGCGAGCGCAGGAGCGACGGGCGTCGTGTCACCCTGCGCCGACGTTGCGGAGATCGCGCTCTGGATCTGAGAGGCTACGCCCGGGAGAGGCGCGATCTGGACGGCGGGCTGAGTGTAGTCCGCAGCGACGCACGAGTCTTTCGATGTCGCACCCGTGCACGAGTTCAACACAGGAATACACGGCCCATACTCCCCGCAGCTCCCGACCGTACACGGCTGCGGCAGGTTGGGTTCCATGCTGCGGTCCACAGGGAAGAAGCTAATCCCCACGGCAACGCCGTCCCCGGTGACACTACCGAGAAACGAATTGATCGCGCTCGTGACTTGAGACCACTTCGTGCTGTTGTCCTTGATCATGGAGAACGAGCGATCGAGCAGGATCAAGATGTCCAGAGGAACCGGCTCCCCATCGTAACGATCGCCGGCGCAGCCGTTGGGCAGCCCGCCGCTGCCGCCGTTGGCGTCGATACCCGTGGTGCCTCCGAAGCTGTCGCCCGCGTTTCCGCCGTTACTGCTGCCCCCGTTGCTGCTGCCGCCATTGCTGACCTTGCTGCCGTCCGAGGAGGCGCTGCACGATATCGCAGAGAAGGGCAGCGAGCAGACGGCGGTCGCCAGCGCCAGACGAAGTCCAAGTCGGGTGGTGCGTTTCACGTGAGAACTCCTAAGCCCGCGGGGTGTTGAAGCGCGCACCCTCACCCCCAAATCCAAGTGCTCGGGGGTTTGGGTAAGCCGCAACCGCGCAGGCAGGAGCCTAGCGCCAAACGGCCGTTTGGACTAGGGCGACTTCAGGCCGGCCAGACGGTTCGCAACGCCGCTGAAAACTTTCCGTGGCCCTCGAGGAAACGCGGAGCAACATATTTCAGGTTTAAAGTATTACGCGGGGCCTGAGCCCCAGGCCGTCCAGATACTTCAAACCTAAACGACTACTTCGCCTGGTTGGCGACGGCGGCAGCTGCGCGCTCGGCCGCGTCCGCATCGCCAAGGTAGCGACTCGAGATCGGCTTCAAGTCCGCGTCCAGCTCGTAGACTCGGGGGATGCCGGTGGGGATGTTGAGCTCCACGATGTCCGAGTCGCTGATCCCTTCCAGGTGCTTGACCAGCGCGCGCAGCGAGTTGCCGTGAGCGGCGATCAGCACGCGCTTTCCCGCGCGGATTTGCGGAGCGATGGTCCCTTCCCAGTAGGGCAGGAAGCGATCGACGGTGTCTTTCAGGCACTCGGTCCGTGGGATGTCCTTTGGATCGAGCTCGGCGTAGCGACGATCGTGGCCGGGCCAGCTGGGATCCGTGGTCTCCATGGCCGGCGGCGGTGTGTCGTAGCTACGACGCCAGATCTTCACCTGCTCCGGGCCGTGGCGCTCGGCGGTCTCCGCCTTGTTCAAGCCCTGCAGTGCACCGTACATGCGCTCGTTCACTCGCCAGCTGCGATGAACCGGGATCCACATCTGGTCGAGCTCCTCCAGCGCGAGCCACAGCGTCTTGATCGCGCGCTTGAGCACCGAGGTGTACGCCACGTCGAAGCTGAGCCCCTCTGCCTTCAGCAGCTCACCCGCGCGCTTGGCTTCGGAAACGCCCTTCTCACTGAGCGGGACGTCCACCCACCCGGTGAAGCGGTTCTCTTTGTTCCATTGGCTCTCGCCGTGTCGCAGCAGTACCAGCGTGTGCATGTCTTCCTCGGAAGGTTGGGATGACGCTGCCCGACTCACGTCGCCGTCAGACGACCGCGAAGTGCAGCAGCGCGAAGCAGCCGAACGGGGATAGCTCAGCTAGAGAAAGGAATGAACAGACTCAGGCCGCCGAGCGCAGCGATGTCGTTGACGACCTTGTCTTCGCCCAGCGGCGCCCGCTGCGCGTGCACCATATCCCGCACGTCGAGGCGCAGAGCCAGCCACTGTGTCAGGAAGAACTTCAGGCCAAAGCCGCCAGAACCGGTCACGCCCACGCTTCCGGGGGTGTCGGTAGCGCCAGCTCCCAGCGACACGTAGAAGTCGAAGCGGCTGATCCCGCCGCCCATCCAGCGAACCTTGCCGTAGGCGAGGGACCAGACGAGGTGGCCCATGAACAGGTTCACGGGGGCCTCTTCTTCCCTCACGAAGTCGACCAGGCTGGGATTGGACTGAGCGATCGAGTCCAGGAACTCGAAGCTGCGCTTGGTGCGGAAGTATGACGCTTCCAGCCCCAGCTCTTCGCTGAAGTGGAAGGTGTAGGCGCCTCCGTACATCGGTGCACCGTCGGAGAGGTCACCGGCATACCAACCGCCCATCGGCGAGAGCTCGTGGCGCAGCGCCTTCTTGAACAGGCGCGGAACGACGCCCCGATAGGCACGACGGCCGACCAGCTGTTGCTTCAGCGCTTCATCCACGCACTGAGCACGTACCGATGAAGTGCTCATCAGGCCAAAGCCGAGCACCGCGACGAGCAACAACCAGCGGACCACGAAGCGAACGTGCAGCGTCAAACCAAGAGCTGAGATAACACAGGATGACGCAAGCCCGGGGTCCATTATCCTTTCCAGCAGTGGAGAGGCTTCGAAACACGGGCGGTCGGCCGCGGAACAGGGCTCTTGACGGCCTGCTTTTTTTTGGGGGTGGAGCGGTTTCCGTCCGTGAATGCCGACGACGGATTGAATCGCGCAGGCTGGCGCTGGCGCTCACCTGCGGCCTGGCTCTGACTGCCCCCGCAGCCGCCGCACAGCCGGAAGCCGCGGCTGCGAAGGCTGGCGCGGCAAGCGAGTCGACGGCTCAGGAGTGTCCTTCGACACTCAGCGCACTGAGCGGAGTCGCCTGCGAGCTCTCAGCCCAGCTCGGCAGTACGCTGGGCAAACCCGACTCCGGCGCGCTCGTGATCCCCGGGCCCCTCGACAGCGATGCACCGCTCGAGCGGAGCCCCGAGCTCGCTCAACGCATCACCCGAGTCGTCGCTGGGAAGCTCGGCGGTAAGGCCCACGGGACCCAGACCACTCGAGGCGCCGCGCAGCTCGCCGCGCGGTCACGTGCCTTTCTGTTCCTCGAGCTCCGGATCGCCCACGGCATGCTCGAGGTGACCGCCGACGTCTATCGACCCGTGAAGGGCTTCTGGGCGAGGGTGCGCAACCCGAACCCCGAGCCGCTGAAGCACGCGTTCGCCAGCCGCCCGATCGACGCCGAGGTCCGCAGCTTTTTCCCCACGGTTCCATTGGTGGCCGGCAAGGTGCTCAAGGTCAAGTCACCCGAGGCCCAGGTGCTCGCGCTCGGCTGCGGTGACATAGACGGCGACTCAGCCCTGGAGCTCGTCGCGGTGGGGCGCGGCGCGATCCACGTGGGGAGGATTCGTGGCGGCAAGTTCGTGACCTCTGCCAGGCGAGCATGGACTGGCCTCTCCCCCATCGCGCCCGTCCCGTTGCGCGAACCCATCGCGACCGTGAACATCAGCCAGGGTCGATACGTGGACGTCGGGCTCACCGACCGCGCGCAGGGCTTCCGCTTCGACGCCAAGCTGTCGCCCATCGCGACCCTCGACGCGCCCATGCCGTGGCCCGGCAACGGTTGCGTAGAGACCTATCAGACGTTGCTCGGTCGCAAGGAGCGACCGTGCAGGAGCGGCGACTCGGCGTCCAGCGCGCCGGGCTTCGAGCACCGTGGAGACGCCATCGCGGGGACGTCGCTCATCGATGCCTCCGGGAAACGCCATCAGTACCGAGCACTGCGCGCCGCGAAGGAAGAACGCGTCGACCTGCGCAGCGATCGCGGAGGTCGGGCGTCCGTGAGCCAGGCCGGCGCGCAGCTAGCCATGGGAGACCTGGACGGAGATGGCGCGCCGGAGCTCATCGCCTCGACGTCGACCCTGGCGCCCAGCGAGGACGCGCTGATCGTCTACAGCTGGAAGGAGCCAGCCGCTCCGAATGAGCGCCTGCGACTCGCGGCTCCGGGTGGAGTCAGCGCAATCGCCACCTGCCCCGCCGAAGACACTGGGCGCTCGTACCTGGTGGCTGCGGTGGGCAGCGAGCTATGGCTGGTCCGATGAGCTCAGCCATCGGGCGCCGGGCTTGGATGCTGGGCGTAGGGCTTGGACTGCTGACTGGCGGCAAGCGCGCGAGTGCCATGGGGCGCACTCCCCTCGGCGGGCACCTGCGCTGCGAGCTCCCCTGGCAGGTCGCCCGTCTGGATCCCCACGAGATCGACGACGCTTGCGCGGCCTTCTTCGGGCCCGCGATATGTGACTCGCTCTACGACCTGGACAGCCAGGGCCGTGCTTACCCCGCTCTGGCGGACGGCTCCCCGCAGCCCAGCGGGCGCGGCTGGCGCGTCAAGCTGCGCCCCCACCTCGCGACCGGCCTCGGCCGCGGGATCGGTCCGGCAGATGTACACTGGTCGCTGGAGCGAGCCAAAGCGCGCGCGGCGCGGGGACTGCTCGCTGACTTCGGCTCGGTCCGCGTCATGGCCGACGGCGTGAGCTTCGAGCGGGGCACCGCCGCAAGCCTCACTCGCGCGCTCGCCAGCCCGTGCTGCGCCATCTTGCCCCGGGGATTCAACCCAGCCCGCCCTGATGGCACCGGCGCGCTGACGGCACATCCAGGAGGTGGTGGGTTGGTGCTGCGCCGCAATCCGCGCGCAGCGCGGGGCGCCGCGTTCCTGGAACAACTCACGATCAAGCCTGCGGGCTCGATCGGTGACGCGTTGCGAGCATTCGAGACCGGAGAAGTGGACGTCGGATGGCTGGGTGACGGCCTGCATCGCCGGCGCCCAGGCGCCCAGCCCTTCAGAGGACCGCAGGTTGGTTGGATCGTACTGCGCACCGGCAGTCAGGCGGGCGCCTGGGCGGCGCCTGGCGTCGCTCAGAGCCTGGTCGATGGCTTGCCGCGCGGTAGCCTGAGCCGCTTCGGTCTGAGCCCATCGGGAGGAGGCTCGACGCGTTGGGGTGGAGGCGACGCGGAGCTCTCCGTGGACACCAGCGCGCCGTTCCTGGTCGAGGTCGCCGAAGCCATAGCGAGCACCCTCAGCAAGAGCGGACATCAGCTGCGCGTCGCCCGGGTGAACTCTCAGGAGCTCTCGCGACGGAGGCGCGCCGGAGCGTTCGCGCTGATGCTGGATGTGGTGCGCAACTTTGGCCTGGGCGGGGCCTTGGACAACCTCGCGCTGCTCACCGCGGCCAACCCGGCGTTGGCCAACCGCCCACCGAAGGTGAGCAGCAGCGCGACGCAGCTGGCGCGCTCGTTACCGCTCGGAATCGTGGGTGAGCTGAGGCCTTCGGGGTACTTCGCCGGGAGCTGGCGCGAGCTCTCGAGCTGGGACTTCGGTCGCGTATACCTGCCCAAGCCATAGCCAGCAGCGAGCCTCAGCGGTCCGCTTCCACCAGCACGATGCTCGACCCACCCGCCGGGCGGGTGTGCACCACCCGAGCGCCATGTGCGCGCGCGATGACCTGCAACGCGTCGTACGGCGTCACCCGCTTGAGCTCCGCGGTGACTTCACCCGTCACACCTTCCCCGATCACCAGGTTGAAGCCCCCCGCGTGCGCCAAGAAGCGCAGGGCCTCCTGGAGATCGGCGTGGCGCAATTTCACGTCGATGCGACGACGGGTTCCGGCGTGAGGCGGTGGTGGCTCGGAAGTGACGATGCGCGTCACGTCGAAGCGCGACCGCGGCGCTCGAGGCTCGCTCAGCGTCCGGGTCACAGCGCCGCTGCTCGCTGCCTTGGTGGCGCTGGCGGGCGCCGAGCCGGATCGGTCATCGTAGGCCCAGAGCGCCTGATCCATCTCCTCGCGACTGGGAGCGGAGGATGGGGATTCGGCGACACTCGCTTGGTCCACGGGCGCGCACCCTCCCCCCCAAATTCCGAGGCACAGACACCACGCGCAAGCGACTCCAAGCGGGACTCGCCCAGGAGCCAGCGAGCGAACTCTACTCCCCCACGGAAACAAGTGGGCGCTCCTCGTGAAGGATACGATCGCGCCCGCTCCGCTTGGCCGCGTAGAGCGCCTGGTCCGCGCGCTCTACCAGCTCTCGGGTCACGAACTCGGTGTCTAGATCTGCAGCTGCCACGCCTCCACTGAACGTGATGGTGCGCTCATCGCCGGTCGTGAAGATCACCGGCTGAGCTTTCAAGGCAGCCTGAATGCGCTGACCAGCCGCCAGCGCGGCGCTCGAGTCCGTGCCTCGCAAGAGCACGGCGAACTCCTCGCCCCCGAGGCGATACGCGTGGTCGGAGCGCCGCAAGGTCGACTGAATGCACTCGGACACCAACTGCAAGACGCGATCTCCCTCGGCGTGACCAAACAGATCGTTCACGGACTTGAAGTGATCGATGTCTATCAGCAGCAGGCTGAGCGGCTCTCGATGGCGCTCGGCGAACGCGGACTCCCGCGTGAGCGCACGCTCGAAGTCACGGCGATTCGACAGGCCGGTGAGCGGATCGGTGGTCGCCTGGCGCTCCGCATGGCGCAGACGGGAGTACACGTTGAACTCGCGACGCCGCTTCTCGACCAGCGCCTTCACCCGCGCCACGAGCACGGGGCCACGGTAGGGCTTCGCCAGGTGATCGTAGGCGCCGTGCTGAATGCCGCGGATCACGTCTTCTTCGTCGTTGGCGTGCGCGGTCAGCAGTACCACGGGGATACCAGCCGTCTCGGGATCCGAGCTCAGGCGCGCGAGCACCTCGTAGCCGTCCATGACCGGCATCATCACATCGAGCACGATGACGCTGATCAACTCCGGCTGTGCTCTCACGATGTCGAGCGCTTGCTGTCCGTCCTCCGCTTCGACGACCTTCATCCCGGCTCGCGAGAGCCAGCGCGACGTCAAGAGGCGCGTGGCCACATCGTCATCCACCACCAAGATCGTGTCGGGCGGTGGGGGCAGCGAGAGACTGCTTGGCGGTGGTGTGTCGGGGCGCTGGTTCATGGCGAGGCTGCGACTGGAGCCGGTCACCCCAGTCGCAAACTAAACCCGGAGTATACACTCCCGGCCCGCCCTGCCGCGCTTTCAGCGAGGCTGCATGCGCAGCGCTGCGTCCAGCCGGATGCACTCCCCGTTGAGCATGCTGTTCTGGACGATGTGCAGCGCTAGGGCCGCGTACTCCGTGGGGTTTCCGAGGCGAGCCGGGAACGGGACATTCGCCGCCAACGCGGCCCGTGCCTCTTCAGGCAGGCCGGCAAGCATCGGCGTATCGAAGAGCCCCGGCGCGATCGACACCAGTCGGATCCCCGAGCGCGCCAGTTCACGAGCGATGGGCAGCGTCATCCCGACCACACCTGCCTTGGACGCGCTGTACGCCGCCTGTCCGATCTGGCCGTCGAAGGCCGCGATGGAAGCGGTCGTCACGATGACGCCACGCTCTCCCGTGTCATCGCCTGAGCCCTCGGTCATCGCCTGCGCGGACAGACGGATCATGTTGAACATCCCAACCAGGTTCACGTTCACGGTCAGCGCGAACAGGTCGAGGGGGAACGGCCCTGCTTTGCCCAGGGTGCGCATGGCCGTACCGATGCCAGCGCAACCCACCGCGATGTGCAGACCGCCGAGCTCCTTTGCGGCGGCGATTGCGGCCTGCATCTGAGGCTCCGAGGTGACGTCGGTCTCGACGAAGCGCACCTTGTCGCCCAGTTCCTTCGCGAGAGCCTCACCAGGCTCCTTGGCCTTGTCTGCGATGACGACACCCTTGGCGCCAGCGTCGAGCAGCGCGCGCACCGTCGCGGCACCGAGTCCCGAAGCACCACCAGTAACCAGAGCAACCTTATCCTGAACTTTCACACTAACCTCCAACCAGCGAGGCACCCTCGCGTCATGGCTCCGCGCTTGCTCACGTCATCCGTGATCTCGCGGGCTCGTTGTTTCCGCAGTGAATCAATAATCGTCTGGTGATGCCCTGCGCTGGCCCACAGACAGGAGTTCTTCCGTTCTCGGGGGTGAGACGCGACGTTCGCGCGCTGACGCCGCCTCAAGATCGCCTATTCGGGTAGCTCCTCCGGCGTACCCACATCACCGCCGTTCTTCACGAACTCGATGATCGCCAGACCAAGAGCGGTGTCCGCCTTCTCGCACTTCTTGCCGGTCAGGATCAGCGCCCCCTCGACGGCCGAGTTGGCGTCGGCGAAGCGGCGCTCGATGAGCAGGACCTGCGCCTGCTCGGTGGCGGCGTCGATGTTGACGGGGTTGATGGTCAGCAG
>JAUILJ010001073.1 GCA_030433055.1 Polyangia bacterium | reverse complement strand
GCTGCCGCGCCCTGGCGTCGACTGGAACGAGGGTGGTATCAACGCGGCCATCGCCGATCTCGACCTCGACGGGCGACCGGACATCGTCCTCACCACCAGTGACTACCCGGACCAGGCGCTCCGGGTGTTTCATCAGAAGGCGGACGGTACCTTCGAGGCCGTGGAGGACGCTTGGGGGCTAAACCATGACTGCCCAGTGGGCTTGGCGGTCGCCGACTTCGATCGCGACGGTGACCTGGACGTCGTCGTCGGCAGTAGCCGTGCCCGGGACTGCGCTCAGCTCTGGGACACGCGCGCCGTGCACTTCTACGAGAGCGACGCGGCGAGCCATGCCAACTGGCTCAGCGTGAAGCTCAGCGGAGCTCCCGGTTCGAATCGTGCGGCGATCGGCGCTGAGGTGCGTGTGACCGCGGGTGGCCTCACTCAGGTCAAGGCGGTCCAGGGAGGCTACGGCCACTTCGGGATGCAGCAGGACCTGGTGCAGTCGTTTGGACTCGGCGCGTGCCCAGACGCGGAGATCGAGGTGGTGTGGCCCGACGCGGGACACACGGCCACACACAGCTCTGCGGTCGCCGCTGGACAGCTGGTGAGCGTGAGCCAAGCTGATGGCACATGAAGCCCGGCGATCATCCAGAGTTCTTTCGCTTTCCTCCGCCGCCAGGCCGCTCCCGTGAGAGCACGATCCGCTTGGACCGGAACGGCCGTTTCTTCCACGACGATGCTCCGGTGGAGCACGCGCAGATGGCGAAGGCATTTGCCGCGTGGATTTCGAAGCACCCGGATGATGGGCGCTTCATCCTGACCAACGGCTACGACTGGACCTATTTCAGCGTGGAGGACACGCCCTATTTCGTCACTGGCGTGCGCGTCTCCGCTGGTGAGGTGGAGCTGCAGCTGTTCGACGGCAGCTCGGAACCGATGGATCCGAGCACGCTGCGCGAGGGCCCTGACGGTGCGCTCTACCTGCGGGTGAAGGAGGGAGCGTTCGAAGCGCGGTTTCAGCCGGCGGCGCAGCTTGAGCTGGCGCCTTTGCTGGTCGAGACCGACGCCGGCGTTGGTTTGGAGATCGGTGGACAGCGCTTTTCCGTTCCGCCCCGCTAGCTCTTGGCAAGCAATGATTGCCAGGCAGGAGCGAGCGCTGTAGATCGCGCCGGATGCGCGTTCTAGTCGCCGATCGCCTGCCCGAAACGAGTCTGCTCGAAATCCGCGCGCTGGGGGTCGTCGTCGACTACCAGCCGGACCTGACGCCGCAACAGCTCGTGGAGTCTCTCCCGGGGCACGGCGTGCTCATCGTGCGGGGAACCCGCGTCAGCGCGGAAGCCATCGAGGCCGCACCCACCTTGAACCTGATTGTTCGCGCAGGCGCCGGGACAGGGAACATCGATGTCGCGGCGGCGAGCGCCCGTGGCGTCTACGTCGCCAACACCCCGGGCAAGAACGCCAGCGCTGTCGCAGAGCTCGCGCTCACGCTCATGGGCGCCCTGGATCGGCGGGTCGTCGACGCCACCCTCAGCCTGCGCGACGGAAAGTGGGAGAAAGAAGAGTACGCCCAGGCGGTCGGGCTGAGAGGCAAGCGCCTCGGTATCGTCGGCTTTGGCCACGTGGGGCGACGGGTCGCCGAGCTGGCGCGGGCCTACGGTATGCGCGTGCGGGTCTGGAGTCGTTCCCTGACTCGCTCGAAGGCTCAGCAGCTTGAAATCGAGTACGCGGCGAACCCCGA
>JAUILJ010000248.1 GCA_030433055.1 Polyangia bacterium | reverse complement strand
CAGCGACAAGCGTCCCAGCGAGCGTCCCACCCTTGCGGTCTCTGATCCGCAGAACGCGGCAGTGGACGTCCCGCCGTCGGCTGAGATCATAGCGACCAGCGCGCCCCCCGGGCCGGAGGTGCCCCGTCGAGCCCCCGCGCCTTCGCTGCACCCTCAGCGACGGACAGTGCTGGCCAATCGCTATGAGCTCAAGGGCCTGCTCGGCTCCGGGGGCATGGGCACGGTGTACCTGGCGAGCGACCTGGACCTCGAAGAAGAGGTCGCCATCAAGCTACTCAAGCGCGACGCCCTCGACACACCAGGCGCCCTTGAGCGTTTCCGTAGAGAAGTAAAGCTAGCGCGCCGAGTTACACATCCGAACGTCTCTCGTACCTACGACATCGCTTCCCATGAAGACGACTTCTTCATCACGATGGAGTATGTCGCCGGGCAGACCCTGGCGTCGCGCAGCGCCCACACGAGATTCACACCACAGCAGGTGGCCACGGTAGCGATCGAGATCTGCAAGGGCCTGGACGCAGCACATCAGGCTGGAGTGATCCATCGAGATCTCAAGCCTCAGAACGTCATGCTCGAGCGCCCCGGGGAGTCCAGGCGCGCTCGAGTGGTAATCATGGACTTCGGCATCGCGCAGGCAGCGCGAGTCTCTCCAGGCCAGGCGACGACGATGGGCCAGCTCGTCGGGACGCCAGCCTACATGGCCCCCGAACAACTGAGCGGGCTCGCCGTAGACCCCCGCGCAGATGTCTACGCCCTGGGCGTCATCTTGTTCGAACTCCTGACAGGTCAACTACCGTGGACCGGTGACTCCCCCATATCCACTGCGCTCGCCAGGTTGCGCACCGACGCTCCAGACCCCAGAACGATCACTCCTCATATCCCCGAGGAACTATGCGAGATCACCAATCGCTGCCTCTCGCGCGAGGTCGGCGCGAGGCCCGCGAGCGCTCTCGAGCTACTGGAGACGCTGGAGGCATGGCAGGCGAGCGAAGAGAGCGGTACAGGCGTCGCGGCAACACTGGTGTTCTCGAAGCCCAGCCCACCCCCGGGCGAAGCGGCGCACAGCCTGTCCCCGCCGAGTTCGACCCTCGCGTCAGCAGACGGCCAGCCCCGACCAGCCACCCTCCGGTCCCCGGAGATCCACACGCCCTCGCTGTCGAGCGCGAAGTCGAACGTGCTCCACACTCCCTTCCCGTCCATGCTGACGCCAGCCAGTGGCGCGGTGATCACCCAAGATCGTCCATCGTCGACCAGTCTCAGCCTGAGCACCCCCGGGGAGACGCGCAGCGTGGCGGTGGTGCCCTTCGACACGCGAAATAACTCCGAGCTCGACTACCTCGCGGAAGGACTCGCCGAGGAGATCATCGACCTGCTCTCGATGACGCGTGGCCTCCGCGTGCGTCCTCTGGGCAGCGTCAGCGCGCTCCGTCGGTCAAAGCCGGAGCTCGACTCGAAGGGGCTAGGAGCAGAGCTCGGTGTCGAGGTCGTGGTCGAGGGCAGCATCAGCCAGATCGGCACCCAGTACGTGCTGCGCGCTCGGGTAGTGGGCGTCGCAGACGGTTTCCAGCTGTGGGCCAAGCGCCACAAGGCGGACGCCAGCGAGCTGCTCGACGTGAGCGAAGGCGTTGCACGGGCAGTGGCCGAAGCACTGACCACGCCCAGCAGTGGTATCGCCCCGCGGCGAGCTCCGACCGATCCTCGGGCCCTCGATCTCTATTTCCGTGGTCGGCACGAGTACAAGAAGCTCGACCCGAGCAGTGTACTCAAGGCGGTGGAGCTCTTCGAACAGGCCGCCGAGCTCGCGCCGGAAGACCCCGCCATCCTCAGCGGGCGGGCTCTGGCTCACGCACGCCATTGGTTCTTCGGGGGGGTAGGGACCGCCGAACTCGCACGCCAGGCGGCGGAGCTCGCCGTTCAGCGCGCACCCGAGCGCGCCGAACCGCACCTCGCGCTGGCCACGGTCGCCCTTCACGAAGGCGACGCAGTCTCCGTGGTCAAGCACGCCAAGCAGGCGCTCAGGCTCGCGCCCGCGCTCGCCGACGCCCACGCCCTGCTTGGACGTTTGCTCGCGGAAACGGGTCCGGCAGACGTCGCGCGGGCGCACCTCAAATCCGCAGAGGAACTCGATCCATCCGTGGACGAGTGGCGCTGGATCCACGCGCGCCTGGAAGGACTGCTCGGCAACTGGGAGCAGTGCCAAGCTCTGCTGCGAGACGTCCCAGCGGCGCCGAGCATTGGAGGCTGGCTGCACATCGTTCGCACCAGCATCTGGCAGAACGCCACGGCCGTCGCAGAGACATCGCTCGCACACCCCAGCCTGCAAGGCCCCCAGTACGCCGTGGCGCGGCGCCTGTTCCAGTTCTTGCTCGACGGCCGGCGCAACCTCGACGTGGACAGCATCTTCAACCCCGCCCTCGGTAGCGCCCACTCCTCGTCTCGCGGTGCCGCGTTCCGCCACCAGATCCGCTGCGAGCTCCTGGCCATTCAGGGTCACGAGATGCAAGCGATGCTCGATCTGGAGCGTTCGATCGAAGCTGGCCTGATCGATCTGGTCTGGCTCGAGCATTGCTCTCTGCTCGACGGGCTGCGTGCTCGCGAAGAGTTCGAGCCCCTGCGAAGGCGGGTCGCCGAGCGCGCCAGCGCGGTCACGCTTGCGCTGGATTAGCCAGACCTATTCACATCCGCACGGAACTTGAGCGCGCACGTGACCGCCCGAGCGCTTGAGCTGCTCGCAAGCGTCACCTATCAAACGCACGCTGTCCTCGCCGTCGAGTAGCCAGTCCTTTCCCCACTCGAGGGCGCGACCATCCAGAGACACCTCGGCCAACGCGGGGTCGCTCACTGGTCGATCGAGCGGGAAGCCGCAGCTGCGCAGCGTGGCCATGTGGTCGTCGAACGCCGCTCGCAACGCCGCGCTGTCACCCGCCTGGTACACCGTTCCCGGTTGGCCGTTGCCTGCCAGCGGATCGTAGCCGATGCCGGCGTTGGCCAACGCCTGCAGATGCTCCCGCTGGAGCGCGGCACCAACCCCCACGACATAAGTGCGGATCCCGTCGTCGTAGAGCGACCGAGCTCGCTCCACGACCTGGGCAGCGATCGCCCGCTGGGCGGCGGCGCTTCCTTCTGTATCGACCTTCTGCTCGAGGCAAGAGTCTGGCATGCCGTCAGTCGCTAGGATGATGGCGCTCGGCACCTGCTTCGCTCCGGTGGCGGGCGCGCCATCCAGTTCTGCGGCGCCATCCGCTGAACCACTGTCTGAAGGCGCGCCCGCGTCTGGCGTCCCGGCGTCAGTGGACGCGCCTGGGAAGGGAGCACGCAGCAGGGCCCCGGCTTGCTCCAGGGCCTCGGCAGTAGGCGTCTGACCATCGAGCAGCGGTGGGTGCTCCAGGAACGCCGCCTGATAATCCGCCTGGAAAACATCGCTCAGAACCGCGCAGCTCGCGCTCGCTTCTCCGCGGTAAGTGTAGAAGGCCAGCGCGAACTCCACGTCACGCTCGAAGCGCCCGATCACGCCGACGTCAGGCTCGGTGAGCACCTGCGAGAGCGCCTGCCAACGCGTGGCTCCGGCAGAGAAGGCGTAGGTCATGCTTCCAGACCGATCAACCAGTAACAGGACCCGTGGAGCAAGCGCCTCCAGCTCGCCAGTGGCGCACAGCGCTGTGGGATCGCAGGCGGACCCGGCTTCGGGCGATGCATCCACGGCGGCGTCGACCGCACCGCTGTCGTGGCGTTCTCCCTCGACGAACCCCACTGGATGACGCGGTGAGGGCAGCATCAGGCCCGCGTCGAGAGCCGCTCCGCAGGTGCCTGCACAGGCTTTTCCTCCCGGATCCAGACTGGCTTGTTCGGCAGCGGAGCAGGCCACCAAGAGCATGCCAACGATCGAACAAAAGTAACTGACCCGGAGCGTGCGGCGCGACATGACCGCAGCCGTTTGCAGGCCGCGTGCCGGATCGCAGCAGCCCAAATTCGTCTGCATTTCAGCTCACTGCGGCGCAACCCCGCGTTCGGCGTCGACTGGCGGTGCTGGCAGCCAGGCGGCGCCCGCCAGCTCTCACAAGTCGGGCCACCCAGACGCCGCGCTCACCGACGTGGAAACCACTTCCAGCGCGACGCTCACGTCTCGGCAGAGCTCTGATCGGCCTCCTCAGCCGCCTCCATCGCGGCGATCTTCGCGTACAGGCGGCTCTTCCGCCAGCGCATCAACATCCAGAACGCCGCAAGCACCCCCAGAAACGCGGCTGCAACGATGAAGCTCGCGCGCGCGGCGCGCACGTCGGGTCCCCCGGCGTGCGCCTTCGGCGGTTCCCCGGGGTTATCCGCCACCTGCCCCGCCGCCGGGATCGCTGCTGACGGCGCCGGCTGTGCTTCCTCCGGGGAACGCGCCGCGCCGTCACTTGCAGGCGAGCTCTCACTGGCGATCGGGGCCGCGCTCGCCGGCGCCTCCGCGGAAGCGCTAGGCACCCCAGAGGTAGACGCCTCGGCGCTGGCGGATGGCGCCGGCTTCAGCTTGGATAAATCGCCGTGGAAAACCGGCTTGGAACCGTTCCTGGCCGGCGCGACGTGCGCGGGCGGACGCGGCGCAATGTCAGCTGCTGCGGAACGACCGAGCAACGCACAGCCAACCAGCGCCGACAGCCCTAACCCCCAAAAACCAAGCTGGTGAAGGTGTCCTGAAGGTCGCTGTGTCGTCATGAAGAGTGGGCCCTTGAAAAGTCGAGCGCTGCATCCCAGGTGTCGAACCCGCGAGGTCAGGGCGCGCCACGAAGACAGGGATGGTCACCCCGATCGAGCGACAGGCCTTCGATTGTCACACGGTCGCGCGGGGGTGGCGTGGACGAAAGAAGCAGTGCTCCAAGCCCTGGCTAGTAGCCAAATGTAGTGAAGCGGGGTACACCCGAGCCAATGCTTGGTAAGTCGACCTCTCGTTCCGCCCGTGCTTTTGCAGCGTGGACTGTCATCGGTTCCCTGCTCGCATGCGTCGCCTGCGGCGAGGAGTCTGGCTCCTCGGGGCAGCCTATTGGAAGCGGGGGCAATGGAGGCAGCGGCTTCGGTGGCGGTAACTACGGGGGCAACGGGGGCGAGGACACATCACCCCCGCGAGACGCCAGCGGGTTCTTGCTGATCACGAAGACGCGGATGGCGGAGATCGAAGCCCGAGTCGCTGCCAACGCCCCCGAGTGGGCGCTGCTTGAGGCCAACGTCGACGAGGACGGTGAAGACTTCGACATCTACACCTCGAGCCCAGAGAACGCGGCGCTCGTCTACCTGCTCACCAAGCAGCCAAGCTACGCGAACCTGGCCTATCGCTGGGCTGAGCAGAGCATGGCTGCCGACGACGTCGCCAACGACTCCTACCTGCACTACGGCGATCGGATGCGCGAAGTCGCCGTAGTCCTGAACTACTGCGCGGACGCCCTCAGCGACGCGCAGCGGCGGACCCTGACCGACTTCATGGTGAAGTGGACCGATGAGCTCTGGTTCGAGAACCAGGGCAGCGGCTGGGGCCTCGACGACCCCGGCAATAATTACCACATGGCATTTCTCGAAGGCACGGCATTTGCTGGTTTCGCCTTGAAGGAAGCTGGCGTGGCGCGCTCCGACGCCTACCTGACGTTGCTGCAGGACAAGCTCGAGAAGAGCGACGGTGTGATCGCCTACACCGAAACGAGGGCGCGCGGCGGCGACTGGCCAGAGGGGGTCAACTATGGACAGCGAGCCAAGCAGCGCCTGTACGCCGCGCTGAGCGTGATCGCCTCGATGGGTGGGCCGAACTACTTCAACAGCAGCCCGTTCTTCCCCGAGAGCGTGGACTATGCCGTCTACCAGGCTCAACCGGGCTTCACCGCGATCTACCCGGCAGGTGACCTGCCGCGGGACGTCGACATGCCAGTGACCCCCCACGATCGAGAGTACCTCCAGATGGTGGGCTACTGGAGCGGCAGTTCGCGCGCCCGGCAACTCGCGCGCTGGTACCTCACCCGTGTCGTCCCCGACTACACCGGGCCGTCCTTCAACGACCGCACCGCGTACTGGTATGATTTAATTTTCCGCACGGAAGGAGATACGCTCGAAGCGAAGCAGCTGCCTCCCGCCTACATCGCTCCGGGAACCGGCTTCGTGACGTCGCGCAGCGGTTGGGATGACGACGCCACGAGTCTAGCCGTCAGCGGTTATCCGATCATCGATCAGAGCCACCAGCACCAGGACGTCGGATCTTTTACCCTATGGAAACATGACTGGCTCGCGGTGGACGCAGCGACCTACTCGAACTCCGGGTTGAGCTGGTCGTCGGACGCTCACAACATGGTGCACGTTGAAGGCTCGGAGCGTCGCGGGCGCGAGATCCCTGGGCTGAAGACCGCGTTCGATGACGAGCGGCTGACCTACGTGAACGTCGACGCGACAGGAGTCTTCACGGAGCACCCCGAGTCAGAGACTCTGACTCTGGTCAATGAATACACCCGTGAGCTCGTGTACTTGAAACCCAACACGCTGATCGCTTACGACCGCGTGGCACCCAAAGATCCGAGCCGCGCCTACGACTTCCGGGTGCACTTCGCCGAAGCGCCGAGCGCCAACCCAGTGAGCGGAGGCACGGAATACCAAGCCACTCACGGTGGAGGTGGAATTGCCCTGCGCATGCTGCTGGGTGGCGACGCCAGCGTCACGCAGGACAGCGACCTGGAAGAAGACAGCAGCAGCTCGTACCGGGTCGCTGTACGCCCAGTCTCGGGCAGCGAAGCCAACGGCCGCTTCCTGGGTGTGTTGGAGGTGGCCAGTGGCGCCGCTCCAAGCATCGATACCGCGCTGGCAAGCGCTGACACCGCAGACGTCGCGGCGTTGCGCATTGGGAACGCCAGCCTGGCGTTTTCTGCTCGAAGCTTGGGTCATGCCGCCGCACTCCCGTTCAGCTATCAGGTCAGCGGTGACGCGCGGCTCCATGTCATCTGCAACGTCGAGCAGCCCGTCCAAGTGGTGGTGAGTCACGACGGCGGTCAAACGCGAGTCAGCGTCAGCCCTGGAAACACGGCGCCGAACGAGGCCGGCCTGGTCATCCTCCAGGAGTAGGCCCGCCGGCACCCACATGTGGGTTTGCACGAACTGGGGCGCTTCACAGCCCAAACACGGTTGCCCCCGCGGCCGATCCACTGAAGGCTACGTGGTACTTTGGCCAAGTACGCGCGTCGCTTCAGTTCCCTTTTGGTGCTCACTTGTGTGGCGCTGCCCGCGGCTTGCGGCAGCGACGCTGAGCCTCCGGACGAACTCACCTCCAACACCCAGCAAGCCTTCAGCAACTGCGTAAAGAGCGTCGAGGGAGAAGGCGACATCGGCGTCGGCTGGGTGGGTCTCCAAACCGACGGTACGCTCTGGCGAGGATATCCAGCGCAGAAATACGAGGGCCTCGATCAGATCGAGAGCCTGGGCAGCATCGACGGAGAGGCGCTCACGTGGTGCGTGGTGCGCAGCGATCACACCGCCTGGTGCTGGGGGTCGAACGACTCTGGCCAGGTGGGCAACGGCAACACCATCCAGCAGCCCGATCCGGTCCAGGTCACGGCGCTGGGCAATCAGGTCAAGCAGGTCGTCACCAGCAACGACTTCTCCTGCGCGCTCAAGCTCGACAACACGGTCTGGTGCTGGGGCGACAACTCTCATGGCCAGCTAGGCCAGACCAACACCACGCAGTCCCTCACCCCGATCCAGGTCGGAGCGCTCGGCGCGACCGTCGAGCAAGTTTCCGCAGGGTTTTGGCACGCATGCGCCAAGAAGAGCGACGACACGCTGTGGTGCTGGGGCAACAACAGCTACGGTGAGATCGGCCGAGGCGACTTCAACGACCCTCAGCTCGGCCCCATCCAGGTGATGACCAACGTGGACAAGGTGTCTGCGGGCGGCTTCTTCACCTGCGCCATCGACAACGCCAAGAAGCTCTACTGCTGGGGTGACAACGCCGATGGGCACGTTGGCGTGGGCAACCAGTCGAACCAGCCGTCACCCCAAGAAATCACGACCATCGGCACGGTCAACGACGTGGATGCTTCGGTGCGCTCATGCTGCGCCATCAAAGCAGACACGACCGTGTGGTGTTGGGGCTGGCAAGACCACGGTCGCCTGGGCGACGGGGTGGACGCGGATGCCCCTGTCACGACCCCCCAGCCCGTGAGCGGCACGCTGGGCACCACCGGCGGCGCGGTGTCGATCCACGCCAGCGAAGGCGCGGCGTGCGTGGTGACCTCGAGCAACGAGCTGATGTGCTGGGGCGGCGGAGGCTTCCTCGACGGTCAAGGCCCGAGCAGCGTGCCCATCGCTATCGATTTCTGCGGGCTACCGCGCCTGAACTCCATCAGCCCCACGGTCGGCTCGACCCTCGGTGGCACGCAGGTGAGTTTCTTCGGGGAAAACTTCACGGGGAGCACCCGGGTGTTCTTCGACGACACCGAAGCGACGGCGGTCTCGTTCGTGAACTCGGGGGAGCTGCTGGCCACAGCGCCGACCTTCTACGAGGCAACGGTCGACGTGCGGATCGAGAACACGGGTTCCAAGCGCGGCGTGCTGAAAGACGCATTCAGCTTTCAGCCGCCGCCTCAGGTCTACGGAGCGTCGCCAGCGTCGGGGCCCCTCGCTGGCGGCACGACCGTGACCTTGCAGGGCAGCAGCATGAAGAGCGGCCTCAGCGTGACCTTCGGTGGCACACCTGCCAGCAACGTCTCGTGGGTCTCCGCGACTGAAGCGACCGCCGTGAGCCCAGCACACGCCGCAGGTTTCGTGAACATCGTCGTCACCAACAGCGACGGCCAGAGTGATCAGCTGGACAACGGCTTCCAGTACAAGGCAGCGCCTGCAACGACCAGCGTGGCCCCGAGCACCGGCGCCGCGGGAACTGCGGTCGTGCTCACTGGCACCGACTACGAGTGGAACACCACCATCCGCGTGGATGGCGTCGATGTGACCACCACCTACGTCGACCCCACCACCATCGGAATCACGATGCCAGCGCACGCCGATGGCCCGGTACCCATCGAGGCGGAGAACGCCGACGGACTCAAGTCGACACTCAACAACGCGTTCACCTACGACTCGGGGAGCACCAGCGGCGGCGCGGGCGGCACCGGAAACGGCGGCACCGCAGGCGCTGGCGGGAGCACGGGCGGCACCGGAAACGCTGGCAGCGGCACCGGCGGTACGGGG
>JAUILJ010000247.1 GCA_030433055.1 Polyangia bacterium | reverse complement strand
GATCGGGCGGCTGCGGCTGAGCGGCGAGACGGTGGAGCGGCGCCTCTACCATGGCCCCATTCCGCTCGAGGACGTGGTGCGTATCACCGCTCAGGTGGCCAGAGGTCTGAGCCTGGCGCACCAGCAGAACATCGTGCATCGGGATCTCAAGCCCGCGAACATCTTCCTCGCCCACAGCGAAGACGATGGGGGCGAAGTGGCGAAAGTGTTGGACTTCGGCATCGCGAAGGTGTCCGACGTGAACCAGAATACGTCCACCACGCGCACCGGTACGGTGCTCGGCACCCCGCAGTTCATGAGCCCCGAGCAGGTTCGCGGCTTGAAGTCCGTGGATTCCCGTGCGGATATCTACTCCCTCGGGATGGTCGTTTACGACATGCTCACGGGAAAGCTGGCGTTCGAGGGTGAGGCCTTCGGTGACTTGCTGCTGTCGATTTGCACCAAAGATCTGCCGTCGGTGCACGACGCCGCCAAGTGGCTGCCCCAGGAGCTGGACAACTGGTTTTACCGGTGCTGCGCCCGGGACCCCGATGATCGCTATCAGACCGCGGATGAGGCAGCTGAAGCCCTCCTAGAAGCATCGGGCCTCGCCGGTTCCCTCGGCAGCCTCAACACCATCGTGGCTGGCGGCAACAGCATCGCCCACGGCACGCTCTCAGGCTCCGTACCGCCCCCGCGCTCGGACCTCGCCACGTTGCTCGGCACCGGCGCCCCAGCCCACGCGCCCGGGAGCGCACCGCCTCCTCCGCTGCCAGCTGCGCCGAAGTACCTGGGTACCATCGGAACCTCGAGCGTGATGGACGTGGGACCTGCGTCACGCGCCCTCCCTCGCCCCAGATGGATTGGACTGGGCGCGCTTGCCGCCCTGCTCTTGGGCTTCGGTGCGGTGTGGCTGGTGCGAACGTTGACGGCGCCGACCGCGGAACCCACCGCTCAGGCCGCGCAAGCGACGCCCGCGGCTCAACCCAGCGTTGGGCTTCCGCCCGTACAAATCAGCGCCGCCCCTGATGACCCATCTGCTCCCGACGCTGACGACACCAGCGAAGACGCTGGGGCGAGCGAAGACGCTGGAGTCAAGGACAAGCCCAAGGTTTCCCCCACATGGAGGGGCTTCCAGAAGAAACCCAAGGAGCCCGATCTGGGCTTCTGAGCCGGATCGCACGCAGCATGGCCGCTCACGGCACCGGCCGTAGGCACCGCCAAAGATTCGCTCTCGATCGCCGGGCACAAGCTTGCTAACCGCAGCTGTCCAAGCAGGGGGCCCGCTTTGGTCAACCTGACGCGGGCAAACGTGTAGAGTGAGTGGAGCGATGAAGGGTGGGACAGGGCGAAACATTGGCGAGTCCAGCGTGAGACGCCTGCGCCGCGGCAGGCTGATGCTCCCCGCGCTTGCCCTTTCGACGCTCGCGCTGGTTGGCTCTCCCCGAGCCGCGCGCGCAGAGCCGAGCGAGTCGGAGCTTGCGGCTGCGCGGACTCTGGGTGTGGAAGGCGTAAAACTTGCATCCGCGGGGAAATGCTCGGAGGCCATACGCCTCTTGGAGCGCGCCGCGGAGCTCTACGCCGCTCCAACTATCCTGGTGCCGCTCGCCCGCTGCCAGCTCCAGGAGGGCGAGCTCGTCGCCGCCGTCGGGGTGCTCCGCAAGGTGCTCGATGCTGAGCTCCCCGCGGACGCACCGAAGCCCTTCGTCGACGCGCAGAACGAAGCCGAGGGTCTGCTCGCGTCAGCCCTACCCCGCCTACCCAGGTTGAGCGTCAAGGTGGAGGTCCTCGGAGACAGCCAGCCCAAGGTTTCGGTCGACGGCAAGCCCATCGCCGCCGGGGAGCTCGATAGCCTCGCGCTGGACCCCGGAATGCATCAGGTGCGCGCCGAGGCGCCCGGGTACCTTCCCGGTGCCAAGGCGGTCAGGCTAAAGGAAGGTGACCGAGCTGAGGTAACTCTGATCCTGAAGCCAAAACCCGCGGACGCCGAGGAGCCAGACCCGATCGAGCCTCCACCCGTTCACGACGCTGGCGCGGATCGGGGCGAGCACGACCCGACGCTGACCTGGCTTGCGCTGGGCGTCGGTGGAGCGGGCATCCTGGTCGGCGGAGTCTGCGGCATTATTGCCGCGCAGAAAGAGGCCCAGCTGTCGAAGGACTGCCCCGGGGGCAAGTGCCCACCCACGTCGGACGCGGATCTCGCCAACACCAAGTCTTACGCGCTCGCATCCACCATCGGGTTCGCGGTCGGCGTCGTGGGCCTGGGCGTGGGGGGTTACCTGTGGTTCTTCGACGGCTCGGATCAAGCTGCCACGCCCAGCGGCAAGCGAGGCCCACGGGTCGGCGCCTTCATCGGAGTGTCCCGCCTCGGCCTGACAGGAGAGTTCTGAATGGCACGCGGTCGACTGGCGAAGTGGAGACTCATGCGCCCCCGGTTCGTTTCCTCAAGGCAACATGGTGCGGCTCTATGTTTGGCGGGGTCGGTGCTGATCGTGGCCGCGGGGTGTGGCAACGTACTGGGCCTGGATCGCTACGAGATTGATGACTCCGCAGGCGGCTCCGCCCAAGGTGGCAATGGCGCGGCGGGCCAGGGCGGATTCGGTGGGAGCGCGGGCGGGACCTCCGGCAGCGGAGGCAGTGGTGGCTTCAGCAATTGCGACGGCATCAGCGAGCCCAACTGGGACATCGTGCGTTCCTGCATCCTGCGTACGTCCTGTTCTCCGTTCGTGCCCAACGTGACGGTGAGTCAGTGTGTCACCTTGAACTATCAGTCCGCGTTCCTCGGTACGTCGTGCACCCTGGCAGCGCAAGACTGCGACGACGTCGGGACCTGCCAGGGCTACGGGTACGCCGGCGCCGCTTGTGATGGTCAGAGCGGGAAGCGCTGCGAGAACAACATCGCCTACGACTGCGACGGAAACGTCTTTCTCGACTGCGGCACGCAAGGCGGAAACTGCGTCTACTACGACTCCAACGGCGACAACCTGGACGATTCCGTGGGGTGCAAAGTAACCGACTGCGCAGATCCGAATGGAACTCAGGGCTGCTCCGGCAACACCTACTACACCTGTATCGACGGCGAGGGGATCGGCGCTGCGTGCTCCGCGGTGCAAGCCGAGTGCCGCACCCAGGGTACCCAGACGGGCTGCTTCCTCAAGACTCGAGACACCTGCACCACCTCAGGAGTGTCGTGCGATGCCAACGTCGCCAAAGTTTGCTCGGGTGGGTCGCTGCTCGAGTTCGACTGCAACTCCGTTGGGCTCAACTGCTCCGACGACCCCGCGGGGACCTACTGCGCTGCCGCGGGTTGCACGACCGAGCAAGTCGCAGCGTGCGAGGAGAGCTGCAACGGCAGCGTGATGAACATTTGCTACGGCGGCGTGCCATTCGCCGTGGACTGCCAGGCGTACGGCTTCAGCAGCTGCCGTACGTTCGAACACCCGGACACCAAGCTGCCATTCGCGCTCTGTCTGTGATTGCAGAGCGAGTGGTCGGACTGCCGACGGCATCGGCGCTTTTGCACGCCGCCTCACCAGCGACTAGTGTCCACTCGTGATCCTCGAGCGCCCGGCCAAGCACGTCATCTTCGACCTCGACGGCATCCTGTTGGACACCGAGCCGCTGTACACGCGGGCCATTCAGGCCGTCGTGAGTGAGTACGGCAAGACCTTCGACTGGAGCATCAAAGCCAACATGATCGGTCGCGACAGCCGTGAGGGCGCTGCGTACTTGGTCGAACGGCTAGAGCTTCCCTTCAGCGGCAGTGAGATGCTTGCTCGGCGGCGGCCGCACCTGGAGCGGCTGTTTCCCTGCGTTGAAGAGAAGCCTGGCGCTTCAGCGTTCGTCGGTCGCCTGAAGGCACGCCGAGTGGCCATGGCCGTGGCCACGAGCGCAGAGCGCGCGCTGACTGATCTCAAACTCCGGCGTCACGACTGGTTCTCTGCCTTCGACCACTTGGTATGCGGCGACGATCCCGGCATCGAGAAGCTCAAGCCAGCGCCGGATATCTTCCTCATCGCGGCACAGAAGCTGGGCGTCGAACCGGCTGAGTGCGTCGTGCTCGAAGACTCGCCGGCGGGAGTGGACGCAGCCCTGGCCGCGGGCATGCAGGTGGTGGCGATGCCCGACGCCGAGCTCGGCCCCGCTCGCTTCGGCAAAGCGACGGCGATCGTCACGGGATATGCCGATCTCAGCCCCGAGAAGCTGGGTCTGTAGTCGAAGGCCCTACGTACCTCGCGCGGGGCCGAAGCAGCTCGGGCTGCTCCCGCTGCTCCAACACGTGGGCGACCCAGCCACCTGCGCGGCCCAGCGCAAATAGCCCGGCCGCGGCGCCCCTCGGCAATCCGAGCGCGAGGCTCACGGCGACCAGGCCAGTGTCGAGGGTCGGGCCGGGGCGGCCGCTGTCTGCCATTGCATCCACCAAGGCGCGCAGGACGAGTAGCGGCCGGCAACGTCGGTGGTGTGACGCAAGTTCCATGAGCACTCGCCCTCGGGGATCTCCTTGCGGATACAACGGGTGACCAAAGCCTGGAAGCTGCTCTCCGCGCCGTGCGCGCTCGTCGACCAGCGCGCGAGCCCTGCCCGGCCGATCGACCTCCGAAATCAAGGCCTCGATGCGATCGCACACGCGCCCGTGCCGCGGACCTGACAGCGCACCAAGCCCGGCGCTCACGCTGGCGTAGAGGTTCGCTCCAGCGCTGGCCGCGACACGTGCACAGAACGCGGATGCATTCAGTTCGTGATCGAGGCTGGCCACGAGCGCGGCGCCCATCAGCCTTTGACGACTCTCGAAGGTGCGATCTACCTCCCCCCCAAACCCGCGGAGTACTCGACTGGCAATCGGTTGACGTCCCAGCGAGGCGCTCATGCCACCCTCAGTCATCGCCGGTCCAAGGCACGCCGCGAGCAGCGTGATCAGGCGCCTGCCACGGGCGCGCTCCGCCTCGGCAGTGGCTCCGTGGCTCGATGGGTCATCCAGCGCGATCCACGGCACGAGCAGCTGGAGCGCCTCGAGCGGACCCAGGTCAGCTACCTGACGGATGCGCCTGAGCCAAGGAGACAGCTCCGACGCGCTTGGCAGCGCGAGTTCACGCCAACCGCTCACTTCACCGGGAGCCCCATACCAGAGCAACTCGCACGCCGCTTCGTAGGGCGTACCGCGCTCGATCAAGTCTGAAAACGCTACCCCACGGTAACACGGTCCGCGGTCGGTGATCTCGGTGATGCTCGATGACAGCACCGGTTGCCCCCAGTTGAGCGCGCTCTCCGCGGCGGCGGCGTGGCCCGCACGCGCCTGACTGGCTGTCAGCAGGCGCCTGACCTCAGACTCGGAATACAGCCGAGCCCGACGGCTCCCTGGACCACGCTCGCTGCGCAGCTTCCCGCGGCTCGCGTAGGCGTAGAGCGTGGGCAGGCGGACACCAAGGAGCGCCGCGGCTTCTCTAGCTGTCAACAGTCGGTCAACCATGCTCGATATATTGATCCATCAATCAATCTTGATCAATGTAACCTATGTCCCATGCTTCCCCCATGGCAAACCTCGCGGATCACAAGACGGATGTGGCTCCTACAGCAACGCTGACTCCTGCCCTCGGGCTGGAGGGTGTGGTCGTTGCTGAGACTCAGCTCAGCATGGTGGACGGCCTCGCCGGTCGCCTGGAGATCGCCGGACACTCGGTGCAAGAGCTCGCGTCGAGCATGGCCACCGAAGAAGTCGCCGACCTCTTGTGGCGAGTGGGCAGCGGCGCACACCATCCGGCGATTCGCGCGCAACTCGGGGCGGCGCGCGTCACCGCGCACCGAAACGTGCGGCACCTGGGGGACGCTCTGGGACAACCGGACGCGATGGACGCGCTTCGCGCCAGCATCGCCCACGTCGCGGCGGAAGCAGACGAGCAGCGCACCGCCGTGGCACTCACCGCGTCCGTCGCGGTGTTCGCGGCTCATGCCTCATGGAAACGGCGGGGCCTGAAGCTAGTCGAACCTGATCCTGCGTTGAGCCACGCAGAGGACTACCTGCGGATGCTCCGAGGCGCACCCGCGAGGCCCGAGGAAGCTCTCGCCCTGCAGCGCTACTGGGCGACGGTGGTCGACCACGGTATGAATGCTTCCACCTTCGCAGCCCGGGTCGTCGCCTCCACGGCGAGCGACCTGGTGAGCGCGATCACCGCCGCGCTGGGCGCGCTGAAGGGGCCGCTGCACGGTGGCGCGCCTGGGCCCGTACTGGAGATGCTCAACGCCATCGCCGACCCCGAGCGTGCGCGCGCTTGGCTCGAAGCGTCGCTCGCCCGCGGCGAGCGCATCATGGGCATGGGACACCGGGTGTACCGGGTCCGGGATCCGAGAGCGGAGGTACTCGAAGGAGCCGTCAAGTCTCTGTTTCCTCTCAGCGGATCGAGCAGCGCCGCCCCCCTCCTGGGCGAGAAGCTCGAGTTGGCTAGGCGCGTGGAGCAGGAAGCGGCGCAGCTCTTGAGCGTGCGCCACCCCGATCGGCCGCTGTCGGCCAACGTGGAGTTCTACACGGCCGTGCTCCTGGATGCGCTGGGCATCGCCGCCGAAGACTTCACGCCGACCTTCGCAGCAGGTCGAGTGATCGGCTGGTGTGCGCACGTGATGGAGCAACGCAGGACCGGCCGCTTGATCCGCCCTACCTCGACCTATCGACGCCCCCAACAAGGCCAGGCCTGAGCGATACAGACGCACGCTGATCGATCTGCCTGCCCAAGCCGCTTGGCAAGCAGGGGGTGAGGGAGAACACTACGCGGCCACGTGCGTCGGCTGTTCCTGCTCTGTCTCGTGCTCTGTGGCTGCTTCCATGTAAGCAGCGCGCGCGCGCATCAGATGTCGATGAGCGTGCTCAGCGTCGACGTCGGCCAACGCGAGCTACAGGTCCTCCTCGATCTAGACGTTCGAACGCTGCTGGACGTTCAGGCTTACGACACGAACGACAACGGGGAGCTCGAAGCGCCCGAGCTGGACCAGGCGCAGGTGCGCTTGACCGAGTACCTGAACAAGAAGCTCGAGTTCAAGAATGCCGGCGCGGTTTGTACCCCCGGGGAAACAACTCTGGAGCTAACCCCCGGGCGACGCATCCTCGCGAGACGGAGCTACGCCTGCCCTCCGCGCTCCCAGGGCACCCCCCTCGGCACGCTGAGCGTCGACAATTCCATCTTCATGGAGGACACCGGCGGGCACCGGGTGGTCGGCAAGTTCGTGCTCGGCACCACTCCGATCCACCACGTCTTCCTGCCGGAGAGCCAGCACTTCGAGTTCGATGCCAGCGCGGCGCCAGACCTTCCAGGTGGCCACGCGCACGGCTCCGCGCCGCTCGCGGGCAGCGACAAACCAAAGGACCTCACCCCCAAAGAAGACGTCTCGTTCATTGGCTGGGTCCGCGAAGGCATCAAGCACATCTTGCTCGGCTTCGATCACGTACTGTTCGTGGTCGGCTTGGTGGTGATCGTGCGGCGCTTCAAGGAGCTGGCGCTCGTCGTCACTTCGTTCACGCTTGCGCACAGCATCACGTTGGCGCTGGGGGCCACCGGCATGGTGAGCGTGGCCTCCCGGCTCGTGGAGTCGCTGATCGCCGCCAGCATCGTCTATGTCGCGTGGGACAACTTCAGGCGCTTCGGGCGCCGTCAGGCCGACGACTCAGAGAATGAACTCCCCGCGGAACAGGAAACGGAGAATCAACCCCAGGGGAAGACCCCCAGGCGCCACTTCCTGACGTTTGGTTTCGGCTTGGTCCACGGCTTTGGCTTTGCGAGCGTACTCACCGAGCTCGGGCTGCCAACCCGAGGTCTGCTAGGGGCCTTGTTCGGCTTCAACGTTGGCGTCGAACTCGGTCAGCTGGCGCTGGTCGCGCCGCTCTACCCACTGGTGCGCATGCTCCACAAGAATCCGGAGCACGAGCTGTTGCTGGTGCGCATCTCCAGCCTACTGATCGGCGGGCTCGGCGCACTCTGGCTCGTGGACCGAGCCTTCGATCTCGGGTGGATGCCGTTCTGATCGGACAGCTCCTCGCGGTAGCGCACGGTCGTCTGGTGCGCGCAGTACCGCGAGTCTCTGCAAACCAGCGCTCCAAGCCATCCTAACGGTCTTCGATCAGGCGCACAGCGCCGTGGAGTCAGCGCCGTCGCTCCGCCATCATGGGCGCCATGAAACTCGGACTCACGCTGGGCTACTGGATGCCCGATCCCTGGGACCCGACGGAGCTGGTGCTCGAGGCAGAACGCCTGGGCTACGACTCGGTCTGGACCGCCGAGGCCTACGGCTCGGATTGCTTCTCACCGCTCTGCTGGATTGGCGCGCGCACCGAGAAGATCAAGCTGGGCACTGCGATCATGCAGCTCTCTGCGCGGACACCGGCATGTGCTGCCATGACCGCGCTCACCATCGACCACCTGTCTGGGGGGCGCCTGATCCTCGGTATCGGTGCCTCGGGACCTCAGGTCGTCGAAGGTTGGTACGGGCAGCCATTCCCGCGACCGCTCGAGCGCACGAGAGAGTGGATGCAGCTGTTCCGAGCCATGGTGGCGCGCGAGGCGCCGGTGGAGTTCGAAGGCCGCCACTACCAACTTCCATTTCCCGGAGGCACTGGCCAGGGCAAGCCTCTGAAGAGCATCATCAAGCCGCTGCGCAAGCACATCCCGGTCTTCATCGGCGCGGAGGGCCCGAAGAACATCGAACAGACCACTCGCATCGCTGACGGTTGGCTGCCGCTGTTCATGTCGCCTACGCGCTTCGATCGCTTCGAGGACAGCTTGACGCACCGCGGGCCCGACTTCGAGATCGCCGCTACGGTCATGTGCTTCCCCACCGAGACGGTGGAAGAAGGGTTGATGCGCGTGAAAGGGATCCTCGCCTTCTACATCGGCGGCATGGGCTCCAAGGACGACAACTTCCACAAGAACTTGCTAGGTCGCCTGGGCTTCGCGGACGCTGCGGAGGAGATCCAGGAGCTCTTCATGGCGGACAAGCGCTTCGAAGCCATGGCTGCCGTGCCCGATGACCTGGCCGACGAGATCGCCCTCGTAGGGCCAAGGGAACACATGAAGGAGCGCCTCGAGCAATGGAAGCGGAGCCCTGTCACGACGCTCAACGTCACGACCAGAGACATCGACACCCTTCGCTTCCTCGCGGAAGAAGCTCTGTAGAGGCATCCTCTGGCCTGCAGGCGAGCTTGGGAACTAGCTGCGCGTCTTCTTCATGGCCTCT
>JAUILJ010000246.1 GCA_030433055.1 Polyangia bacterium | reverse complement strand
AAACTCCGCCACACCGCGCTATATGGCAGATCTCCTACAATCATATGGAAACTCCAGCTTCCGCTCGCTCCCACCGCGCCCAAGCGGCTACGCCCTGCCCCGACTCTGCGATTCGTCCTCGATGCATCGAGGATGCGAGGAGAGCAGCGCTAACCCCATGACGGCCATCCAGATCGAACGTCGGATCGTTGCACCCAGCCTGGAGGTCTGGCGCGCGCTCAGCACCAGCAACGGGCTGGCGCTGTGGCAAGCGGACGAAGTGAAGGGCGAGGTAGGTGTGGGCCAGGTGCTCGAGCTACTTTGGCCGGCGCTCGGGGTGAGCCTCGAGCTCGAAGTCTCCGAGCTGGATCCAGGGCGACGGGTGGTGCTGCAAGACAATGACACCAAGCTGGAGCTCGAAGTGATCGCAGGCGGCGTGCGGCTGACCCATCACGCCGTTCAGGACGCGGACGCCCAGGGCATGGAATCATCCTGGCGGCTGGCGCTGAGTCAACTGGCGCACGGCCTGGAGCGCCACCCGGGGCTCGATCGAACCAGCCACTGGGCGGCGCAGCCCCTGAGTACCAGCGCAGAGACGGTGTACGCCTTCGCCACCGAGCCCGCGCTCGCAGCGCGCTGGCTCTGGAGTGGTACCGTGCGGCAAGAGGGAGCGGATGTCACGCTGCGCCTCGCCGAACGCAGGCTCAGCGGGAGAGTGCTCTGCAACGTCCCCGGGCGCGACCTCAGCCTGGTGTGGGAAGAAGAAGACGCGAGCACCCTGAGCTTGCGCACATTGCCCTCCCCGTTCACTTCCAAGGAGCGCATCGTGGCGCTGGTCTGGAGCTGCTGGCACCCACCGGAAGTCGCGCCGGAGACCGACGAGCACGAGGGTGAGCACTCTGCACTGAAGAGCCAGCCCGCTGTCTCCGTGGTCGCGGAGCTGGATCTCGCGCTCGAGCGCCTGAAGCACCTGCTCCAGGGCGCAGGCGAAGCCTGAAACGAGGCAGGAGAAGGCGGAACGGCGCTGGTTGGAGCCAGATCGAGCGCCGCTGGGCTCAGTGTGGATCCGCGCAGCAGCGGGTCCCCGTCGAGTAGTCGAAATAGCCCGCGGGGTGAGTGACCACCTTCGCCTCGCACCCCGAGCGCGTGTTGCGCGAGTAGAATCCCCCGCGGAACCGCCCCTTGGGATCTTCGACCCACTCATCCAGGTTGCCGACCATATCGTAGACGCCGCCGCCGCTCCACTGGCTCACGCAACCCGACGTGGCCCCGGTGTCTCGCAACCCGGGATCCGTTCCGTTCTCCAGCACCAGGTTCAGCCGCGGGTCGCGATGGCCGCTCGATGCGTCCAGGTGCAGCACATCGGCCGGATGGAACTCACGAAAGACGTTGCAACGGCCAGCAACGTAGTCCGCGCCATAGGGAAACTTGGTCTGCCCCCGCCCCTTGCACGCCAGCTCCCACTCGTCGTCGCGGCAGAGCCGCTTGCCAGCGCCCTGACACGCACGCTTGGCCATGTAGTAACTCATGTATCCTTGTGGAATCACTCCAGCCTCGGACACAGCGCGCAGCTTGAACGGCCGCTTTTGCCACGCAGGGAGCGGCGGCAGGGGCATCGCGCGAGCGCGCTCAGGCCCCACGCGCGGGCGCTCCAGCACCCACACCTTGCGGATCTTGTTCAGGATCCGATAGTCCGGTGGGTAGAAGGGCGAGAGCGGCTCGCCAGCTGGAGTCTCGGTGCGCACTTCCCAGCGGTCGATACAGAAACCCGACACCCGCTGCATTTCCGGGAGGCAACCGTTGACGCGCTTGGGCCTGGGGGCGTCCGCGCGCTGGGATCCTGTTTGCGCCGGGTCAGCGCCCTGAGCCCGTGCCTCGGCGCCCCAGATGGGCTGAACGCCGAGCCACGCGGCGATCCCGGTGCAACCTAACCCCCAAAAAATCCAGCGCGATCCGGGGCCCATATGGATTCAAGCGGAGCCCACGGTGCGCGTGGTGAAGGCGAGCGCCGAGGTGCCGATGCGCTCGTAGGCCTTCGTCCACAGCTCCTCGCGCACCACCTCGAACACCATGGCGGCGTCCACGTCCGTCGGCAGCCATGCGCCAGCGCGGATCTCGTCTTCGAGCTGGGAAGGTGCCCACCCCGCGTACCCCACCAAGCCGAAGAGGCTCGGAGGCATCCGGCCTTCGGCCACCGCCTCCAGGACCTTGCGTGAAGCCGTCGCGGTGACACCGTCGCACACCTCGAACTGACCATCGATGTCGGGCAACTTCTCTTCCGTGCGGTAAATGAGCCAGACCTGCTCCTGGGATACGGGACCACCGATCCGCACCGCACCATCGGTATCCACGCGGGGGTCCCCGATGTCCGCGCGCTCCAGCAAGTCTTCGAGCGTCATCACGTCGCGGCCGTTGATGATCCAGCCAAAGGCGCCGTCGGCGTCGTGCTGTGCCAGCAGCACGACCGAGCGATCGAAATTCGGGTCACCCAGCGGCGGGGCGGCGATCAACAGGCCTGGAGCCAGCGAAGTCACCCCACACACGCTACTCCCCCCGGCCAGCGCTGTCCAAAGCTGGCTGAAGACCCGGCAATTTGCTCCGGCCCGCGTTCAGCTCAGCATCGTGTCGCTCAACTCTACGTCACTCGAAAGCTGGCATACGCCACGACACGGCTGTCGTCTCCCGTCACCATGCCGGAGTGGCCGTAGCGCACGAGCTCGGCACGGCTAGCGCCCAGCGCTCGCACCGCAAACAGCATGGCGCAGGTGGGCAGGAAGCCACACATGCTGATGTCCTGGGAGACCACGCGCTCGTAGAGCAGAGCTGGATCCAGGCGGCTGACCGCATCGAGCGCTGGGGCATCCGCTCGCTCGGCTCCTCCAGCACTGAGGAAGTGGGACATGTCACTGCTCGCGACGATCAGCGGACGCTCGCCTGCGGGCTCGCGTGAGATCACCGCGGCCATCGCGCGCCCCACGTCCGCGCAGGCTTGAAGCGGCAAGGGCCCGAGGCAAATCGGCACCACACGCAGCTGGGGTTGCCTGGCTCGCAGGAGAGGTAGCAACACCTCGATCGCATGTTCTCCGAAGTGGGCTGTGTCATCCGGGGTGAGCACGGCCGTCTCGGCGAGCAGCGCAGCCGCCAACGGCTCGTCGATCGCGACCCGATCGACTCCGCACTCCCATTCGCCTCGAGACCACAGCGCACCGCGCGCACCTCGCCCCGTATGATTGGGGCACAGCACGATCACGCGCTCGGGGATCCGAGTGCGGGCGATGGCTTCTCCGGCGATCGCGCCGCTGTATGTCCAGCCCGCGTGGGGCAACAGCAGCGCCAGCGCTGGCTGCGGGTCGACGCTCTCCCCCAAGCACGCCAGCGCCTGACGTTCGATTTCTCGCGGCGCCCCTGGGTAGAAGCGACCCCGAACCTGCGCTGGCCGCGTGTGCATGAACGGAAGCTTACGAGCGCTTGCCTCCAGCCTCAATCGAAGCTCCGAACTTCAGGCTCGGTTTTGGGCAGCCTGAGCCCAACCAACCACGTAAGCTCACGTCATGAGCGCGTTGCTGCTTCCTGCCTTGCCTCGCCGATCACCCAGCGAGCTTCGAGTGGCGCTGGATCACGTGATCGAAGCGGCGCTGTCTCAGGCCTCACCCGCGACTGGCGCGCGCATCCTGAGCGGTCGCTTACCCAGCAAGCAACGGCTGCTGGACGGACAGAGCGCGCTGCGCGCCGATCCTGATTCAGCGGCCGCGCGGGCGCAGCAAGCACTGCTGGAGTGTGCGTTGGTCGTCGCGTCCGCAGACCGACTGACAGCAGACGAGCAAGCAGCGCTCGAGAGTCTGTTCGAGCACGTGCTCGGTGACCCCGAGGTGGCTGGCTTGCTCCATTCACTTCAGCAGGAGCTAGAAGGTCGCAGCGTGGAGCAGAACCTGAGCGCCATCGCCGCACGACTGGTGAGCTTCGACGAGCGAGAGCAGGCGCTTTCCTTCGCCGTCTTGGCGGCCATCGCGGATCGGGAGCTGGCCGAACCAGAAGCCGATCGACTGCTCGACCTGGGAGCTCGTTTTGGGTTCGGGGTGAGCGAGGTCCAGCGGCTGGTCGACCGAGTGGCCAAGGCGCTGAAGAGCGCGCTCCAGGCCGCTGACGGGGGCGCCTGACCGCCTGGCGGCGTTTCGGCCGCCGCAGCCAAGTCCTGAATAATTCTCGACTTTCCGCGCGTCTTTAGGGACCCCGCAGGGATTGTTGATGTAGCGAGTGCCACCTAGTTCCGTGGATTGCCCGGACATTGCTAGAGTGCCGAGCAGATGCGCGTCACATTTCATGGGGTTCGGGGCTCCGTACCAGCGCCAGGACCGAACACCGCCCGCTACGGCGGGAACACCTCGTGCGTCGAAGTCGAGCTCGGCGATGGCACACGCCTGGTGTTGGACGCCGGCACCGGTCTGCGCGAGCTCGGCAAGCTGATGGCGCCCGGACCGACGCGTGTGCATCTGTTGCTCTCGCATACCCACTGGGATCACGTGCTCGGGCTACCCTTCTTCGGCCCGCTGTGGCGCAAGGAGACCGAGATCGTCGTCTATCCGCTGGCGAGCGAGGCGCAAGAGCGCTTCCGCCAGACGGTCACGCTCTTCGACCCGATCCATTTCCCCATCGGCCTCGACGACATCCCTTCCACGATCGACTTCACCAAGCCCTCGGGCGATGTCTGGCAGATCGGTTCCGCGCAGGTGTCGCGCATCCTGCTCAACCACCCCGGGGGCGCTCAGGGCTTCCGCATCGTGGACGATGACGGCAGCAGCGTTTGTTACCTCACGGATAATGAGCTGTCGGCCAAGACGGGGATCGTGACTCCGCTGGATGAGCTGGCGCGCTTCGCGGGTGACAGTGATCTGTTGATCCACGACTCCCAGTACATCAAGAGCGACATGCCAGCGAAGGTGGGCTGGGGTCACTCCGTCGTCGATGACGTGCTGGAGCTGGGCAAGCTGGCGCGCCCCAAGCGCCTGGCTTTGTTCCATCACGATCCGGATCGCACCGACGACGCGCTGGATGCCATCGGCGCCGCCGCGGAGACATGGCTCCAGGAGTTCGCGCCGGAGTGCGAGCTATCCGTCGCGTGCGAAGGTGACACCGTCGAGCTCCCTCCCCGCTGACGACGATGGGCAGCACGGTCTACGTCACCAAGCTAGATGGCGAACGCGAGCCCCTCGACCTGACGAAGCTCCGGCGGTCTCTGGCGCGCTCGGGCGCAGCCGAGGCGCTGGTCGAACGCGTGGCTCGGCGCATCAGCACCAAGGTCGCGGACGGAATTTCCACAGAAAAACTCTACCGCCTGGCCTTCCGTCAGCTGCGCAAGGAACGCAGGCATATCGCGGCGCGCTACAGCCTGAAGCGCGCCGTGATGCAGCTCGGTCCAACGGGCTACCCATTCGAGCGACTCATCGCTGCGATCCTCGCGGAAGAAGGCTGGCGCACCGAGGTCGGTGTTCACCTGCGTGGGGCCGTGGATCACGAGATCGACGTGCTCGCGCAGTACGCCAACGGAGACGACAGCCACCGCTTGCTGGTCGAGTGCAAGCATCGCATGAGCGGTGACGCGAAGTGCGATGTGAAGACGGCGCTCTACGTCTCGGCGCGCGCCCGCGACTTGCTGGGCGATCTCCACGGAAACGCTGACCAGTTCTGGTTGGTGACCAACGGGCGCTTCACCGCCGACGCGGTGGTCTACGCCAGGAGCGTGCACCTCGGGCTGCTGAGCTGGGACTACCCGGATGGCGCCCCGGTCAACGTGCACGACTACGAGCGCCCCAGTTCGCCTCCACCACCCGAGGTCGAGCTGAACCTGCCACGGCGCAACCTCGCCCAGCGCATCACGGACGACCTCGCCTTCCCCATCACCTGCCTGACGAGCCTCAAGCCACGCCACAAGCAACAGCTGCTGGAGGAGCGCATCGTGCTGTGCCGCGAGCTCGACGCCCACCCAGAACTACTCAAGAAGCTCCGGCTGGACGCCGCGCAGGCCACCGAGGTGCGCCGCGAGCTGTTCGACCTACTCAATCCTCTGAGCCTGGAACCCAGCCCAGGCTCCAGCCGCAGCTAGCCGTCCTACGCCGGTTCCCTCTGTTTTTTCGGGGGGTGAGACGCGCCGTCGGGCATCGGAAGAAATCGGCTCAAGCTCCGGCGCGAGCGTCCGTTAGCTGAACCTGTGAAGGCGCAGAGCGAATCCGGGCAGAGCAAGCCCGCCACGAGCCCCGCACACAGCGAGTCGGGTGCGCGGCCCCGTGTCAGCGGCGAGCTCCCTTTCGCCCAGAAACCCACCACGCCGGAGATGCCCGCCGTACGGATTGCCAATCTCGAGCAGCCGTGGCGGCCAACACGACCTCCGATCGGGGAGCAGCCAACCGCGCGCGTTGACCCGAACTGGCGCTACGAGAGGCCCAGCCGCCCTTACCGGCCCATCGGCGAAGAACTCCTCGAGGAAACGTTCGACAGCGAAGAGGAGCGCGAGACAGGTCGCTTCGAGGTGATCGAAGCGTCGGCATCCATTCCCCCCGCTCGCGAGACACCGGTGCTCGTGCGCATGGACGGACACGGCGCGGGATCCGTCCAGACCATCCCGCCCACCGGGCTCCTGCTTGGTCGTAGCCCCTCCGCCGACGTACGCATCGACGACGCAGGGGTCAGCCGCAAGCACGCGCGGCTGCACATCAAGGCGGGCAACATCTGGTTCGAGGACCTGGAGTCCCGCAACGGCAGCTACGTCGGCGGCCGAAACGTCACCAACCTGGAGCTGCGCGATGGCGACTGCATCCAGCTGGGGCCACGCGTGAGCTTTCGCTTCTCGCTGATGGATTTTCAGCAAAAGTCGATGCTCGAGCGCCTCTATTCGTCCAGCATCCTCGATCCCCTGACCGGAGCTCACAACCGACGCCACGGAGAGGAGCGGTTGGCGGCAGAGATCGCCTACGCCGTGAGGCACCGCTCGATGCTGAGTGTGATCCTCGTGGATCTAGACCACTTCAAGCACGTCAACGACCAGCACGGCCATCAAGCCGGAGACGCCGTGCTCAAGCATCTGGCGAAGCTGGCGCGCCGCGAGCTGCGAACGGAAGACGTATTCGCCCGCTACGGTGGCGAGGAGTTCTTGATCATCGTGCGGAACGTCGACCTGAACGGTGCGTTCTGCGCTGCCGAGCGCATCCGCAGCGTGATTGCGCGCACCCCCGTGGATCACGAGGGCAGCAGCATCCTGGTGACCCTGAGCGCGGGCTGCGCCTCCCTCGACTGTGTCACGGCACCCACAGCCCAGGAGCTGGTCGCCGTCGCGGACGCGCGGCTCTACGAGGCGAAGAGCCGAGGTCGCAACCAGGTCGTGATCGATCCCGTGTGAGTCTTCGCCACATTGCAGCAAGCCAGGCGCTCTCACAGCTGAGCTGCAACGCCGTCTAAAAGTAGCACTTCCTACATTGCACTTTAGCCAGGCATCGGTCAGCTTGCTGACCATGATGCGCTTGGGGTTGGGTGGCGCCGCGCTGGCGCTGGGTTTCACGCTGGCAGGCTGCGGGGGTTCGGACTCGAACGGAAGCGAAGGCACCGGCGGCCAGGGCGGCAGCGGCGCGTCTGGCAGCGGTGCATCCGGCGGCAGCTCTGCGTCCGGAGGCAGCTCTGCGTCCGGAGGCAGCGCCGGTTCTGTGACCCTGCCACCCGAGGAAGAGCGCTGTGGCTCGAAGCTGTTCGAGACACCGGAGGATCCGGCGGCACGCGGTCCGTGGCCGGTCGGGGCCCGTACCCTGGACGTGGGTGGAGTGACCACCGAAGTTTGGTACCCTGCGGAAATTGGCAGCGATGGCAGCCAGGAGCCCGTCGTCTACGATCTGCGCCTCTGGCTCCCGGACGCCGAGCAAGCCAAGATCCCCGACGAGGACAACCCGTGGCAGACGTGCGATTGCTATCGAGACCTTCCCCTGGACACCGGTCGAGGGCCCTACCCGGTGGTGGTGTTCATCCATGGCACGGCTGCCTTTCGCACCCAGAGCCTGAGCCAGATGACTCACTGGGCGAGCCGCGGCTTCATCGTGTTGAGCCAGGATCACGCGGGGCTTTACCTCGGAGATCTGCTGCAGTTCAAGTTCGGGGCTGACTTGCCAGGTGACACCTCCGCCCTGCTCTCCGCCTTGAGCGCGCAAAGCAGCGGCTTCGATTTCCTCGGGGATAGGGCTGACCTCACGCGCATTGGCATGGTGGGGCACAGCGCGGGCGGTGGTGGAATCGCCGGGTTCGGCGGCACGGCCGGCGTCAAGGTGCTGATCCCGATGGCGTCTGGAGGCGTGGACCCGGCACCGGAGTCGACGCTCATCATGGGAGCGCTCGACGACGGCGTCGTGGCCTTCTCGAGACAGAGCGACGCCTTCGACGCCGCGTCGCCCACGAAGCGGCTGGTCGGGCTGGGCAACGCTGGGCACCTGGCGTTCAGCGACTTGTGCGGGCTGACCAACACCAAGGGGCAGGATCTGGTGGATGTCGCCCAGGCGTACGGCATCAGCAACGCGAACCTCGCGACCATGCTGTGGGATGGGTGTGAAGACGGCCAGCTGCCCCAGGCCGACGCCACCCAGGTCGTGAACTTCGCGACCGCCGCAGCTCTCGAGGAGACGCTGCTCTGCTCAACCACGGCCACAGCGGCGCTCACCGGCATCCAGGCGAGCTATTCCGACGTGAGCGAGTACAAGGAACAACTGAAGTAGCCGGGCCCTGGCGGCCCCGAAGCGCGTCTAACCCCCAAGAAACCAGCGTTCTGCGCTAGGCTGGGCTGGTGGCATGAGCTGCCGTGCCGAGGCGGGCCTTGCAAAGTCCGATTCGGCATTGCATGGCTCTCGCCCAGCGGAACCATGAGCTTCGGGGACTTGCTTGCGACGGCCTTCTATGGGGCGACCTTCCTGGCGCTCGGCTATTTCGTGCACAAGGTCTTCTGGCTGACCCGCTTTCGCAGCCTCCAGGCGCGCCTCGTCCAGGAAGCAGCAGCTGCCACTCAGGAGCGCACTCATCGCGCACGCAGCCAGTGGAAGACCAAGGCTGCGAAGATCTGGCGACAGCTGAGCGGCGATCTCGACGACGCCGACGCCGAGCTCTACTCGCTGCGCGTGGAGCGCGAGCTGATTGAGCTGCGCGAGGCGATTCACGCCAAATCCGTAAGGAAAGATTTCGTCGAGCGCCTGTTCAGCTCCAATCCCGCCCCCAAGATCGAGCCGCTGTCCATCA
>JAUILJ010000245.1 GCA_030433055.1 Polyangia bacterium | reverse complement strand
ACCGGCTCAGCCCCGGAGCACTCACCTGCCCCCGCTGGGCTGTTCGGCGCCGTGCCCCAACGGCTCCGCGCCCAGCCCGCGCTGATCTCAGTCACAGGAGCGAGCCTGCTGACCTTCGAGCAGCTGGAGCAACGGGCGCTCGGGCTGGCAGCCCTGCTGCGCGCGCCGGAACTGATCGGCGCCTCCAAGGCGCCTTCGATCGCGAACCTCGCGCTGCTGTCGAAGAATCGCCTCGAGTACCTGGAGATCGTGCTGGGCTCCATAGCGGGCGGAGCCTGGTTGACGCCGCTCAACTGGCACCTCACCCCCGCGGAGATCGGCTATATCCTCGAGGATTCGCGGTCTGCTCTGGTGATTGTCGATCCGGAGCTGCAAGACCTCCTGCCAGCAGGCACCCAGCGCCTGCTGCTGGGCGCGGACTATGAGGCCGCGCTCGAGCGCGGAGTGGCCGAGGCCCGTGAGCACCCGCACGACCCGGCGCTCCCGCCCGGCGGTACCCGCATCTACACCAGCGGCACCAGCGGGCGCCCCAAGGGGGTCGAGCGCCAACGCGCAACGACCACCGAGGCCGCGTGGGAGGGACTGCGTGGCGCGGGGCTCGCCCTGGGGCTCTGTGGGACACGAGCGGACGGCTCGCAGCACGTGCACCTGATAACGGGACCGATGTACCACGCAGCGCCGTTGATGTTCGCGGTGTACGACCTGATGAACGGCGCCCGCGTCAGCATCATGCCGCAGTGGAGCGAGGCGACGTTCTTGAGCTGCGTGCCGGCGTTGGGGGTCAGCCATACGCACATCGTCCCCACGATGTGCGTGCGCTTGCTGCGCCTCGAACCCGCGGAGCGTTCGCGCTTCGATGGTTCGAGCCTGGAGCTGGTCATGCACGGTGCCGCTCCCATCAGTCCAGGCATCAAACAGCAGATGATCGAGTGGTGGGGGCCGCTGCTGCTCGAGTACTGGGGCGCGACCGAGGGTGGCGTGTACACGCTGATCGACTCTGCGGACTGGCTCCGCCACCCAGGCAGCGTGGGCAAGGCGCTGCCGAAGTTCGAGATCTTCGCGGTGGACGCTGCGGGCCAGCGCCTCGAGCCGGGTCAGATCGGCACGCTGTACTGCAGGCATCGGGAGCTTCCCCAGCCGTTCGTCTATCATCAGGCGGAAGAGCAAACCCGCAGCTCATACCTCGCACCCCACGTGTTCACCGCCGGTGATCTGGGGCACGTCGACGAGGACGGCTACGTGTTCCTCTCCGCCAGGCGCAGTAACCTGATCCTGAGCGGCGGCGTCAACATATACCCTGCGGAAATAGAGGCAGAGCTGTTGGAGTCCGAGTGGGTCGCCGACGTCGCAGTCTACGGCGCCCCCGATAGCGAGTGGGGCGAGCGGGTCTGCGCGGCGATCGAGCTGACCGTTTCGGGTCAGAGCGCACGCCGCGAGCTGGGTGACAGCGAACTCAGCCAGCGGCTGCTGGGCGGCCTGGAGCAGCGCCTGGCGCGCTACAAGTGGCCGCGCACCTTGCGGTTGGTGGAACAGCTGCCGAGGTTGCCCACGGGAAAAGTGCGCCACGACGCGCTGCGCGCCCTCGAGGGGCCTGACCGCGCGGATTCAGGACGCTAAAAGCGAACCTTCGCGGTACGTTTTCGGCGACGTTCGGACCTCGGGCGGGCTAGGTTGCGAGCCGATGTTCGACAAGAGTCAGCTGAGCCCGGAAGATCGCGCGTTCTTGGAGAAGGCTGCGGGCCGGGCTCGCCAGCAACGCATGGAGCGCATCATGACCATGCTGCCCGCGATGGGCGTGCTGATCGGAGTCGGCATCCTGCCCACGCTGGGGCTGCTGCTCCTGGGCCTGTTCAGCTTTCGTATCACGATCGTGAGCTTCGTCCTGGGAGTGGCGCTGAGCGGCATGCTCTACCGAAAGCTCCAGCGCTAGGCCGCTCGAGGCCCCGCGCTGGCCGCCCCACGTTCAGGACAGAATATCGGTCTGGAAACGCTGTCCCGCCGCCACCGCGGCCCTGTAGTATCGCGCCATGTCGAACGTCTACGCCCCGCCGCAGGACCCGGCTCCCGGTACCTCCGCGCAGCCCGGCCCTGCAGCAGAACCGAAGAGCCTCAACACCGTCTTGGTGATTCTCCTCGTGCTCTCGGCGCTGGGCGTGGCGGGCGCGCTGATGGGGATCGTGTCCAACCTGACGGGCCTCGGGCAGACGGCGCCTCCACCTCAGCCCGGCATGCCGCCCGGCTTCATCGAAGCTCAGGCGAAGATGTACGAAGAGCTGCAGGAGGCCTCGATGAAGGGCCCCGCCACGGTGATCTCGCTGATCGCCGCGTGCGTGGAGGGCTACGTGCTGATGAGCGCGTGGGGCGCCAAGCAGTACAAAGACTCGGCGCGGGACGCGTTGATTCGTGTGGCCTTGCCGGTGGTGATGGCCTTCACGTTGCTGAAGCTCGTCTGGGGCTTGTTCATCGCGATGCGCACCTACACGGTGTTCACGCACTTCATGGAGCGCCTGCAGGCGTCGATGCCGGGATCTGCGGGCACCAAGGCCGGGGAGATCATGAGCATGGCGGTGCTCGGCGGCACGATAGGCGGGGCGCTCTTCGCCATCGCGTGGGGCCTCGGGCTGGTCTGGTTTTACAGCTGGTCCCGCAAGGTGCTCGGGCGGCCAGAGGTCGAAGCCTACTTCGCCGCCCGCGCCGTGTAGCGCTACTGCTCGGCGGGCATCAGCGCGCCGCTCTTGGTCACCCAGTAAGGGGTGATCGGCGCCTCGCCGGGAGCCGGCTTCTGCTTCATGTAGGTCAGCCGCGGGTGCAGCCAAAGCTTCACCCGGCCGTCCCCGGTCACCGCCCAGGACAGCGCGTTCTGGGGCACCGCCACGCTGGGGAGCGGCACCAGGCCCTGGGGCGTGTCCAGCGCCAGATTCAGCGAGTGCGGATCGCCACCGGCGCCAGGCAAAGCGAGCAGCGCGCGCCCGCCGATCATCGCCTTCGCCGCAATCGTTTCCGCAGGGAGACTATGCCAGCGCCCGGCTCCGGGCTGGGCCGGGCTGCGCAGGAAGTAGCGCGACTTGCCGTCGAGGTTCGCCTCGACCACCAGGGTGCCGTCCGCCGCATAGGTGTGCGCGTGGACTCGATCGACTTGCTTGCCAGGAAGCGAGACTTCGCTCTGCAGCCCCGCGGCGCCGACCACACCGAGGGAAACGCTCTGCTGTGCGGGATTTCGGCAGGCAAACAAGCCGAGGCCGACGGCGTTGCTCACGGACTCCAGGTGGCAACCCGCGTTCACTGGGACCAGGGTGAGGCCCGTCGACGTGACCAGGCCGACGCTCCCCCAGCGCTTGAGCTTCGCATCCGACTTGCAGACTCGATACGTGACCTTCTCCTCGTGGCTCTTCTCACCGCCCTTGGTCCCCATGACGGTGTAGGTATCGCTTCGCTCTTCGCTGTCGGCCACGCTGCACGCCGCGTCCCCCAGCGCGATCGCGACTCGCTTCCCGCTGGGCAATCTGGGCTCGGACGCCGCGAGGGAATACACACCACCCCTCCCAAGACCGCCTGTCCCGAGCAAGCCCGAGACCCCCGGGCACGACACGTCCTTCGCCGGCTTGGTGGGCACCTTGGGCAACTCCTTCTCGACGCTCTCTCCCCCCCAACCCGTGATCGGGAAAGCGCCGACTGGCGCGCTGTCGACCCAATTCCACATGGATTTGGTCAAGGTCTTCTGTGGGCACCCGTGGGAGAACACGATGGCGTCGCCATAACGCCGCAGCACTCCGCGTTCCGACAAATACTCCCGCGCTTCCCCGGTGACCTCCGGCGCTTTGAGCTTGGCCTCGGCGAACTGGCGCCAGCCATCACTCACCCAGATCTTGAAGTCGTAGACCTCGACCGCCATCACGCCGTCTCGACGCACGACGATCTTCCGCACCTCGGGCGGCAGCGTCGGCCCCGCGCGAAATGTCTTGCCCTGATCCTGAGAGATCCAGAGCTTGTCCTCGTCCCCCACCTGGCCCTTGGCCACCACGAACTTGCCGCGGGCATCCCAGAGCTCGGCTCCGCTGAGCGTGCTGACCAGCTCGAACTCGCCCTTGGCCGCGGCGTCCAGGCTCGCCGCGCGGTAGAGTTCGCCAGCGTCGTTTGCCAGGAGCACGGTGCTGCCATCCCCCGCGAGCATCACCGCAGAGAGATTTCCTTTCGGAATTTTTGCCAGGCCGCGCATGCCTTGCTCCAGGTCCAGGAGCAAGACCCCATACGCCGTGACGCCGAGGTAGGCGCGTTCGCTCCAGGCGCCCTTGTCACGCTCGAGCGCGAGCCACCCGGACTTCGGTTCCCCTGGGTTGGTCAAATCGAGCCAACCAGGTGGGCTCACAGGCGCGGCCGCAGCTGGCAGGCGGAGGAACGGATCGTCGGGAGCCGCGGGAGGCGGAGCTGGAGCGTAGACGGGCGGTGGCGCTCGCTTCGGTTCGTGAGCACAGCCGATGGCTACGGAGAGCCCCAGGGCGCTCACCAGCACCTCGAGGCCGTGCCGCGCCGCACCACTCGGCGCCCTCCACAGCGCGCTCCGTTCCCTGCCCTCGGTCATCCCGTCACTCGAGCCAAACATGGCCGGACGCTAGCCGAAGCCGCCTCGCTTTGCCCAGGGGTGCGACGAGGGTGTGCGTCAGAGCCGCTGGATCCAGCTCAGCTTGGTCACGAATTGTCCTGAATCCACGCAATCCAAGATGCGCTTGGTGCCTCCCGTGCCGTCCGCCGAACGCACTTCGATGTGTGAGCATTGTGACGGATCTTGAAGCAGATACGCCACTTGCGCGCCGTCGGGCGACCACACCGGGTTGGTCACGTCCTCCGCCACGATCAGCACGGGAGTGCCCCCAGCGATGTCGCGCACGTACAAGCCGCGGGGAGCCGAGCGCGCGCGGTAGAGCATCCGCGTACCGTCCGGGGAGATCACCGGGTTGTCGGCGTCAGCCAGCACCGCCTCGCTGCTGCCATCGGAGAGCTGCATGCGGCGGATCTCTCGAGCTTGCGTGCTTGGGGGGGTGAGGGTGATACGTGTGAACAACAACTCGCTCACGTCTGCGCCGCTTGGCCCCGCGGGGATCGGCGCCGGATTCAGCTCGAAGACATTGGTCTCCAGCGTTCCGAACGCCTCGTAGGTGCCGCAGTCGAGGTCCAGGCGCCCCAGCTGCCAGCCCTTGAAGTGCCCCTGATCGCCGTCGTAGCCGAAGTCGGAGCGGCGACAGATGTACAGCTCTCGACCGCCCGGCCCGAACAGGTGGCACTCGTCGTTGATGTTTCCGTGCGCAACCAACTCGACCTGCTGAGTAGCGGTATCGTAGACCCACGTGTGCTGAATCGAGTCCAGATAGGTAAGGCCGTAGTTGGTCTCCTGGGCGGGGTCCGTCGCTGAAAACGCGATCTGCGCCCCTCCGGGCTGTACGCCCATGCTCCAGACGCGCAGCGCCGTGAACAACACGCTCGGCTCCGTACCATCGGGGCGCATGGCGCGAACGGCGTTGGGCGTACCCCAGTCGTTGTACACGATGCTCTCTCCCTGCGGCAACGCGCTCTGAGCGCTGAACTGAATGTCTGCCGGCGTGGGCCGCGGGAAGCTGTCGTCGTGCGCCGGCACACCGGCGCATCCGCCGCTGCCGCCCGTCGCCGTCCCCGCACCGCCGCCTGAGCCGCCGCTGCCGGCTACGCCAGCCCCGCCGCCCCCAGCGCCAGCGACGCCCGCCGTGGCCCCAGAGCCGCTCTCACCCCCCGAGCCCTGAGCCCCGTCCGAGCCCGATCCGCAGGCAGCGACAAGACAGGTCAAACCAATGCAAACCGCGGAGCAAACGCGCATCGCCAGCAAGAACCACACTCCGTTCTCGCATGCAATCTCGGCGACGATGCTGCGGCAGAAAGCCGTGTTGCATGCGTCTCGAGACCTTGGGATAGAAACCCCATGGGATTCATTCAGTCACCCCCCGAGCTCGCCCCCCAGTTCGATGATGACCGCGTGCTGCGGCGCTTTCTGGATCGGCAAGTCCCTGAGGAGGTGCGACGGGAGATCACGCCGAGCCTGCGGGAGATGGGCGAGCTGGCCGCCGGCAAGCTGTACGAGCTATCCCTTCGGCATCGGAACGACGAGCCAACGCTGACCTCCTGGGATCCCTGGGGAAATCGCATCGACCACCTCGAGGTCAACGCAGCGTGGAAAGAGTACGCCAAGATCGCCGCCGAGAAGGGCGTGGTGGGCACGGCGTACGAGCGCAAACACGGCGCCTATTCGCGCATCCACCAGTTTGCGCTCATGTATCTGTTCGCGCCGTCGACCCAGGTCTACACCTGCCCGCTGGCGATGACCGACGGCGCAGCCCGCACCCTGGAGACGCTGGCCAGGCCCGAGCTGCGTGATCGGGTCCTGCCGCATTTGATCCACAGGGATCCAGCCCAGGCCTGGACGAGCGGCCAGTGGATGACCGAGCGCACCGGCGGCTCTGACGTCGGCCTCAGCGAGACCGTTGCCCGAGAGACCGCGGACGGCTGGCGCCTCTTCGGAACCAAGTGGTTCACCTCCGCCGTGACCAGCGAGGTCACCCTGACCCTCGCGCGGCCGGAGGGCAATCCGGCGGGCGGCAAGGGGCTCGCGCTGTTCTTCCTCGAGCTCCGCGACCCACAGGGGCGGCTCAACAACATCCTGGTCAATCGCCTGAAGGAGAAGCTCGGCACCAAGAACCTGCCAACCGCCGAACTCACGCTGGACGGGACGCTGGCTGAGCCCGTCGTGGGCCTGAACAACGGGATCCGCAACATGGCCAACATGCTCAACATCACCCGCACCTGGAACGCGGTGGTGGCGGTCTCCAGCATGCGCCGCGGGCTAGCTCTGGCGCGGGACTACGCCGCGCGGCGGGTGGCCTTCGGCGCCCCGCTCAGCGAGAAGCCGCTGCACCTCGACACCCTCGCTGGCCTCGCAGCCGAGTACGAGGCGGCCTTCCAGCTGGTGTTCGAAGAGGTCCGCCTGATGGGCCGGGCAGCGCTCGGAGAGATCAGCGAAGAAGAGCAGCGCGTGCTGTTCGCGATCCAGCCGTTGACGAAGCTGATGACGGGCAAGCAGGCGGTGGCGCACGCCAGCGAGGTGCTCGAGTGCTTTGGCGGCGCCGGCTACGTGGAGGACACCGGCCTGCCCGTGCTGCTGCGGGACGCGCAGGTGCTGAGCATCTGGGAGGGCACGACGAACGTGCTCAGCCTGGAGACCTTCCGCGCGCTGCAACGAGAGAACGCCTGGGGGCTGCTCTCGGAGAAAGTGAAGCGCCACGCCAGCGCCGCCAAGGACTCGCGCCTCAAAAACCTCGCGGAAACGACCTTGAAGGCCACGGGGCACGCCCTGGAGTGGGTGAGCCGCACCGGGCCCAATGAGCCGCGCGCCTTCGAGGCGGGCGCTCGCCGCTGCGCGCTCACGCTGGGTCGCTGCCTGGCCCTCAGCCTGCTCATCGAGCACGCGCAGTGGGAGCTGGATCACGGCGGAGACCCGCGGAGCACCCACGCGGCGCGGCGCTTCGCGGAGCACGGCGTCGACCTGGTGGTCGATACAGCGAACCTGGACGCGGACGCCGCCCTGGCGCTGGGTTGAGGCTCGGCGGGAGCAGCGAGCCAGCGCGGCCGCGATCAGGGGGCCGTCTCGTCGCCGAGGGTAGCCTTCAGCTTGCCATCCTTGGGGTCGAACACGCAGAGGCCGCGCCCCACCTGCACATAGACCGAGTCCTTCGACGCCGAGACGCTGCCGGTGCCGAGCAAGTTCAGCTTGCTGTTTACCCAGAGCTGCTTGCCGGTCTTCGCGTCGTAGGCGTAGAGCGACGAAGGCTTGGTCAGGTTGGTCACCGCGTAGACTCGACCCGCGGCGTAGCCAAACTTCGGGGCGATCCTTCCCTGGTAGGTCTTGCGCCAGAGTCGCTTGCCGTCCTTGTCCCGAGCGATGAGCACCGGGATGTCATTGCCTGCACCGGGCACTTGCTGGGTTCCGCTGAAGTAGCGATTGCCCGCGGGGTCCTCGATCGCCCGCGCGGTACGCATCCCCTCGGGCAGCGGGACCCCAGCCAGCATCACGCCCTCACCGGGGAGCGGCTGGCGCTCGCACCAGGAGTCGTCTCCCGGGGACGTCGACAGATCCGTCAAGCTGAGCTGGGTGTACTGCCTGTAGTTCTTCAGCACCACGACGTCTTTTCCCGAGGGCTCCAGACAGATCTCGCGGATGGCGTGAGGCGCCTTCACCGCCCTCAGCTGCTTGCCCGTCTTCAAATCGACGAGCAGCAAGTCGTGGGGGTAGGTGATGACCAGAGCCTTGTCCTTGGTGGTGACGACGCTCGGTCCCATGCCGAACTTCAGCGGCCCCACGCGCCAGAGGACCTTGCCGGTCTTGCCGTCAAAGGCGCCCAGGTAGTCACCCTTGGGGTCGAGGCCCGTGTAGCCACCCAGGAAATCCGAGGTGCCGTCGCCGTTGATCTCGAGCGGCACCACCCTTCCGGCGTCACCCTTTATCCAGTAGTCGGCAGTGTTGTAGCGCGCCTTGGCCAGCTCCTCCTTTCCGCCCAGAAATTCGTATCGGATCTTGGTGCCGACCCAGTAGATCCCATAGAGCACGCCGCACAAGAGGACGATGCCGTAAGTCCAGTAGAGCTGATACTGGCCACCGCTGTATTTCTTGAAGAAGCCGCCGACCTGCTTCGAGGTCTGTTTCAGGTCTTGCTTCGTGCGATCGACGAGATCGGGGCCTTGGGGTTGGGGATAGGACACGCGATCAGTCTAGCGGCCAGATCCGGCGCCGAACTTGAACGGACCTTGAATTCCCTCTCAAGAACCGAGCGTTTCTCACCGAGTTCACCGACGAGCATGTGCGCAGGTGTGCTCAGAAGGCCCAGCCCGCGATGATGTCCACCTGCGGATAGACACCGTTGACGCCAGCCTTCTCCCGCTTCCCGACCTCGTAGTGCCAGTACTGCGCCCCCGCGCCCAGGCGCAACAAGATGCGGTCGTAGTTGAACATCCAGCCGTAGCCCGCCGTCGCCCCAACGGTCCACACAGGCCCCAAGGTCGGGTCTTCCAGGTCGTCTCTGGCGAAGCCCATCCCTGCGCGTCCGAAAGGCGAGACATAGACGCCGCCAAGGCCGGTTCCGAACGGAAAAATGAACGGGCGCAGCTCCGCCACCCAGGCAAACGCGTCCGTGTCGGGGCCGCCCTCACACATTGGACTCCCCTTGACCTCGAACTGAAAGATCTCTCCGAGCCCGGTTGAGATCGG
>JAUILJ010000244.1 GCA_030433055.1 Polyangia bacterium | reverse complement strand
GGGTGCAGGACTACGTCGGCCACTACTATTCATCCGCCGAGGACGTGCAGGGTGACGATGAGCTTCAGGCGTTCGTGCGCGAAATCAGTGCTGCGGACGGCGGCAGGATCCCCGGAGTTCCAACACCCAGAACGGTGGACGACCTCGTGGAGCTGGTGACCCGGATCATCTTCACGGCCTCCGCCCAGCACTCGGCGGTGAACTTCTCTCAGTTCCCCTTCATGGGCATGGTCGTGAACATGCCTGGCGCGAGCTACCAGCCACCCCCGACGAAAGAGACACCCAACGACGAGGCCACGTACACGGCAATGATGCCTCCGATGAAGCTCGCCTGTGAAGGCGTCGACATGGTCTACCTGCTGAGCAGCCTGAGAATCAGCCAGCTCGGGCACTACCCGCTGACCCAGTTCAAGGATCCGCGCATCCTCGCCGCCCTGGCGCGCTTTCGTAGCGCGCTCTCCGAGGTTGAGGCAGCGACCGAAGAGCGAGACAAGGGTCGGCTCATCTCCTACCCCTATTTGCGACCTTCGCTGATTCTGCAGAGTATCAGCATATAACCGCGAGGAAATGCTATGTTGCCTTCTCTGCCTCAGGACGACCCACACAAGGGCAAACGCGAGCAAGAGCTGAATCGCGCTCGCGAGAAGTATCAGTTCGACTACAGCTACGAGAACTTGGCCAACGCCAAGGAAGTTCCGCTGGTCGACAAGTCCGATCCCAGGTACTGGGCGGGCGTTGGAGCCAAGACGCTCGAGGTCTCAGCAAACAAAGCCTTGTGGAAAGGCGAGGAGAAGGCGCAGGAGATCACCGAGCGCTTCAAGCGGCTCTTCGATGGCTCGGAGCCTGACAACTTCGGCAAGCTGCGATCACAGCTCGAACGCGAAACCGTCAGCGACATCGACGGTTCTCGTCCAGAGGATCCGCAGGACTACGAGAAGATGTTCGTTCGCCTGCGCACGCCACCCATCGCTCACAACTGGAAGAGCGACGAGATGTTCGCGTGGCAGGCGGTGGCTGGTTACAACCCGACGATGCTCACCCGCATGACGGAGCGGTGGAGCCAGTTCCCGGTGACCGACGAGCAATACTCCCGCGCCGTTGCTGGTCAGGACAGCTTCGACAAGGCGCTCGCGGAGGGGCGCCTCTTCACCTCGGACTACCGGCTCTTCGCTGGAGTGCCCGGGGGGGTCGTGGACGGTATTCAGAAGTACCTGACCGCGCCGATCGCTCTGTACTCGTGGCAGCCGGGCGCGGCCGGGCAGCGCGGCAGGCTGATGCCCATCGCCATCCAGTGCGGACAGACACCCGACTCGCCAATCTTCACCCCGGCTGACGGTATCAGCTGGCGAATGGCACGCACGGCCCTGATGGGTGCAGAGTCCAATCAGGGTGGGCTGGTGGTGCATTTCGGGTTGTGCCACCTCGCGCTGGAGAGCGTGGTGCTGTCGGCGCGCCGGCAGCTCGCCAAGGAGCACCCGGTGCGTGTCCTGCTCGAGCCGCACTTTCAGTACACGCTGATCGCCAACGAGATCACCAAGTCCAGCCTCGTGAATCCCGGAGGAATCATCGACCGCCTGCAGTCGCCTCCACTGGACGTGTCCCTGGAGGTCTGCCTCAAGGGTCTGGCGGAGTTTCATCTGAGCGAGTCGGCGCCCCCCAAGGACTTCGCGCGCCGCGGCGTAGACGATCTCGAAGGGCTCCCGGAGTATCCGTTCCGTGACGACTCGCTCCAGGTATGGCCTGTGATGCGCGACTGGGTCGAGGCCTATTTGCGCCTGTACTACAAGCAGGACGAGGACGTGCGGAACGATCCGGAGTTCGCAGGCTTCGTGCGGGAGATGGGAGCGGACGATGGGGGGCGGCTCCAGGGTCTCTCGGCGGTGAACACCATCGCGGAGCTGGTAGACTTGGTTGCCCAGATCATTTTCCGTGCGAGTTCCTACCACGCATCGATCAACTACTCGCTGTACGACTTCTGCTTCGCGGCCAGCGGCCCCACCTCGGTCTACGGTCCCGGTCCGTTCGGTACCGCAGAGGATACCGAAGGCGCGCTTCGGGAGATGCTCCCGCCCGAGGACTTGGCGTACGAGTCCGTAGCCATTTACTGGCCACTCACCGCCAAGCTGAACCGGCTTGGGGAATACGAAGCGTTCGAGGATCCGCGGGTCGCTCCGCTGCTGCAAACTCTGCAATCCCGCCTTGCAGAGGTCGATCGAAGTATCCGGCAAGCAGACGCTGCGCGGCCGCTATCCTATCTCTACTACGCTCCGTCGGAGGCGACCCAGAGCATCCACGTCTGAGCAACGCATATGAGCACACACCGCACTCTCCAACGACTTCGTGACGGCGCTGACTCGGTCGTGTTCCGGGGCGTGCGGGAGCCCGACGGAGAACCGGTGGTGGTCAAGCAGCTGCGCAAGCTGTACCCGTCCGCGGAGCAGATCGCCGCGCTACAACGTGAGCTGGACCTGACGAATCTCGCCGCTTCAGAGGGAGTGGTGAGCGCCTACGGCATCGAGCAGGAAGAAGGTGTGGTCCGGCTGATCATCGAAGACTTCGGTGGTTCGTCGCTGGCTTCGCAGATCGCCGAAGCACGCCCATCGCTCGCCGAGAGCCTGAGTATCGCGGTCGCGGTGACCCGCGCGCTCGCGGTGGTCCACGATCGACAGATCGTTCACAAGGACATCAACCCCAGCAACATCGTGCGCAATCCGGAGACGGGGCAGGTCAAGCTGATCGACTTCGGGATCTCCAGCATGCTGCGCCGGGAGTCGGTAGAGGCGCAGACCACGGGCACGGTGCGAGGGACGCCAGCGTACATGTCTCCGGAGCAGACCGGGCGCATGAACGTGTCCCTCGATTACCGCACGGATCTCTACTCGCTCGGCGTGACGCTCTACGAGTTACTGACGGGCTCGCTGCCCTTCCGGGCCAAGGACACCCTGGAGTACGTACACGCCCACATCGCCAAGACGCCGCTTGCGCCCCATGAGGTCGACGCCGAAGTACCCGAGGTGATCTCCAAGCTCGTGATGCGCTTGCTCGAGAAGCGGGCCGATGATCGCTATCAAAGCGCCAGCGGCTTGCTCTACGATTTGGAGCAGGCCCAGGCCATGCTCCAGCAGACCGGGCACCTGAGCGATTTCGAGCTTGGCACCCGGGATCGACACGAGCGTTTCGTCATCCCGCAGACGCTGTACGGCCGACGGCGCGAGACAGCAGCGCTGCTCGGAGCATTTCAGCGAGTGGCGGCAGGGGCGACCGAGGTCTTGCTCGTCGCTGGCTACTCCGGCATCGGCAAGACCACGCTGGTCAATGAAGTGCAACGCTCGATCCTCGAGTGCAGCGGTGTCTTCGGCAGTGGGAAGTGTGACCAGTTCAAGCACGGCGTACCCTACGACTCCCTGGCCCAGGCTTTCCGTGCGGTAGTCAGTCAGATCCTGCGTGAGGAAAGCGCGATCAAGGACGAGTTCAGGGCTCAGATCTTGGACGCCGTCGGGGCCAACGGCCGCGTCCTGACCGATCTCGTTCAGGAGCTCGAGGCGTTGATCGGTGCCCAGCCCGCGTTGGCGCCGGTCTCGTCCACCGAAGGCGAGAACCGCATGCGGCGCACGGTGCGGCAGTTCGTGCGAGCGATCTCCGGTCCCAGCCACCCGCTGATCGTCTTCCTGGATGACCTGCAGTGGGCCGATCTGCCGTCGCTGCGCTTGATCAAGTCGCTGGCCAGCGACCGCGAGATCACCCACGTCCTGTTCATCAGCGCGTATCGCGACAACGAGGTGAACGAGGCCCACCCCGTGACTCAGATCGTGCGCGAGATGCGCGAAGCGAGCGTGGTGGTGCGGGACATTCAGCTGGGACCACTGCGGCTGGACCACGTCGCCGCGCTGCTCGCAGACACCACCGGCCGCAGCGCGGAGGAAGTGGGTGAGCTGGCGGAGCTCTGTCTGGCGAAGACCCGAGGCAATCCGTTCTTTCTCAACCGGTTCCTCGAGTCGCTGCACCAGAACCGGATGCTGACATACGACGCGTCGCTGGCGCAGTGGACGTGGGACATCGAGCAGCTCCAGGTGCTCGACGTGACCGAGAACGTCGTCGACTTCATGTGTAAGGCGATCGGCACGCTCGCCCCCGCGACGCGCGATGCGTTGCAGCTCTGCTCCGTGATCGGGAGTCGCTTCGAACTGGGCACATTGGTCAGTCTGCTTGGGCGGAGCGCGCGCCAGGTCCAGGCTGCCTTGAGGGAGGCCCTCGACGAGGACTTGATTCGCCCCGAGGGATCTTCCTACTGGGAAGCCAGCGACGGAGAGATCCCGAACTTCGAGTTTCGCTTCAGCCACGACCGCATTCAGCAGGCCGCGTACTCCCTGATCCCCGATAAAATCCGCAAGGAAACACATTTCAAGCTGGGCTGGGCGTTGCTCGACCAGCTGAGTGAGGAAGAGCGGGAGTACAGGCTCTTTGACATCGTGGAGCACTTCCACGAAGCCGAGGAGCTGATCACCGATCGCGCGGAGCGGGACCGAGTCTCGCGTTTGAACTTCGCCGCGGGGGAGCGCGCCCTGCAGTCCGCGGCCTACGCCCATGGCTACGAGTTCTTTCGGCGCGCTGCGGCGCTGAGCGGGGCCGATGCGTGGGAGCGCGACTACGCGTACGCCCTGGATGTCGGCGTCGAGTCGGCGCGCGCGGCGTATCTCACGGGTGACTCGGATGCCATGGACCAGGCAGCCGACGAGGTGTTGGATCACGCCAGATCCCCGCTGGATGCCTTCCGAGCTCGCGAGATCCGAGTGCTGTCTCTGGTGGGTCGTCAGAAGGCCATCGAGGCCCTCGAGCTGGCGCTGGAGACGCTCGAGTCCCTCGGTCACGCGCCCAAGCCCGATCCGACTCAGGAAGACGTCGAGCAGGGCCTGGTGGCGATCCTGGGTTTGCTCGACAACCGCCCGAACGAAGCCATCGCCGCGCTGCCAGAGAACCAAGATCCGCTGGTGCTCGCGGCGATGCGGCTCGAGGTCGCGGTGAGCGCCGCGGCCTTCCTGGCTCGCCCGCGGTTGCTGCCGCTCCTGGCCTTCGACCTCGTGACGATGTCGGTGAAGAAGGGGATCGCGCGGCAGTCCGCGTTTGGTTTCAGCTTGTTTGGCCTGTTCCTGTCGGCGATCAACCTGTGCGACATCGCCTACAAGCAGTCCGAGCTGGCGCTGCTGCTACTCGACCGCTTCGGCGACCGCTCCCTGAGGGCCCGCCCACATCACCTGATCTTCGGCTTCACGCGGATCTGGAACCTTCCGCTGCGGGAGACCCTCGAGGATCAGCGCGAGGTTTGGCTGCTCGGCATGGACAATGGCGATGTCGAGTACGGGTGCTGGGGGATCCAGATCCACCTCGCCAGCTCCTTCTGGGCAGGGGTAGATCTCGAGCACCTGCGTAAGGAGTTCGGGACCTATGTCGCCGTGTGCTTCGAGCTTCAGCAGGACGCGGTGGCCCACGTGATGGTCCAGATCCAGCAGGCGATCGAGAACCTGACCGGGCGCGCGGCGGATCCGGCGCTGCTGATCGGGCCTAATTTCCACGAGGATCAGGCGATCGAGGGCTACCAAGCCATCAACTATCGCAGCGGCATCGCGGTCACCTACGCCATGAAGGCGAAGGTGCGGTACTTGTTCGGTGACTACGCCGGCTCGGCCGAGGCCGCCGCCGAAGGGCTGGTCTACGGTGATGGAGTGCTCGCGACGTTCATGCTCGTCGCCTGTCGCTTTTACGGTGCGCTCGCGTCCTTGCAGTTGTGCGCGAGCGCCAGCGCCGAGGAGCGCGAGAAGCTCCTCGCGGTGGTCGACGAACACCGGTCCATGCTCGAACTCTGGAGCGGATTCTGTGCCGCGAACCATGCCCACCGTCTGGCGCTGGTGGACGCCGAGCGCGCTCGGGTCGCTGGCGAGCTCGTCGAGGCGATGGACAAGTACGACGAAGCCATCGAGCTTGCCCGCGCTTCGGGCTTCGTTCAGCACGAAGCGTTGGCGTGTGAGCTGTGCGGGCGTTTCTACTCGGATCGCGGTCGCCGCGTCGTGGCCCGGGCCTACTTGATGGAGGCCCGGGCGGCCTACCAGCGCTGGGGAGCCTCGGCGAAGGTGGAATTCCTCGAGGCGGAGTTCCCGGGCCTGAGCGCGGTCCGGAGCAGCGAGGTGACGACCGGATCGCTGACCTCCACCGTCGAGGTCTCCACGGACTCCGATCTTTCCCTCGATGTGCAGTCGCTGTTCAAGGCCACCACGGCGCTGGCCTCGGAGATGCGGCTCGACGCGCTGCTCGAGCGCGTGCTCGCGGTGGCGATGCAGAACGCCGGTGCGACCCAGGGCTACCTGGTCCTGTCGCGCGACGGTGTGCTGCGGGTCGAGGCGGCAGGGGACGTCGATGGTGGCGCGCTCTGTGCCGCGGGCACACTCGTGGAGGAGTCCTCGGGGCTGCCTGCGAACGTGGTGCAGCAGGTGTTCGAGGAGGGGGCGCCCTTGGTCGTCGAGGACGCGCGAAACGATCGGCGCTTCCAGCGCACCAGCGCACGCTCGGTACTGTGCGTGCCCGTGGCCTACCACGGCAAGCGAGCGGGCGTTGTGTACCTCGAGAACAACCTGATGGCCGGGGCGTTCACACCTGAGCGCCTGCTGGTGATGGACCTCCTGGCTACTCAGGCCGCGGTCGCGATCGAGAACGCTCGGCTCTACGAGGAAACTCGACGCATGGCCGCGTCCTTCGAGCGCTTCGTACCCAAGGAGTTTCTACCTCCGCTCGGGCGCGAGCGCGTCGTCGACCTGGTGCTGGGCGACGCGGCGACGCACCAGATCACCGCCATGTTCATCGATCTGCGGGGCTTCACCGCGCTCTTCGAACGCCTCGAGCCCAAAGAGGGCTATCGCATGCTGATCGAGTACTTCGGCCGCATGAGCCCGATCATCCGAAAACATCAGGGGATCGTGATTCAGTTCCTCGGGGATGGAATCATGGCGTCATTCATGGGCGCAGCCGACGCTGCTGTCGACGCCGTGATCGAGATGGTGCGCTCCCTTGAGGAAATGAATCAAGCGCAGCGCATCCCTGGGGTGGGGAGCCTCCAGTTGGGTGCCGGACTGCACTCAGGTCAAGTGATGCTCGCCACCATTGGCTCTGAAGAGCGGCTCGACATCACCGCGGTGGGCGACACCGTCAACTCCACCGCGCGCATCGAGGCCGCGACGAAGGCGCTTGGCGCACCGGTGCTGATCTCCGAGGAGGTGATGTGGCGGATGCTCAATCCGTCAGCCTACGACTTGCGGGAGCTGGGCAGGGTGCGAGTGCACGGGCGAAAAGATCCACTGGCGCTCGTGCAGGTCTTCGACTGTGATCCCGATGCGGAGCGCGCCGCCAAGCGGGAGACTCTGCCTGTCTTCGAGCAGGCGCTGAGCGCTTATCGCGCAGGGCGATACGAGGACGCCGCGAGCGGCTTCGATCAGTGCGTGGAGCGTTGCCCCGAGGATCGCGTTGCGGTCGTGCTGCGAGACCGCGCAAGGCTGCGCAACGAGGGCGGCCCAGAGGCGGTGCTCGCCAAGGGCGACGTCGAGTTCGTGTGAGCCGGATTCAAGGGTAAGACGCCGGGGGCTCTTGGTCCGACGTGACGCCTGGCGGCTTCCGATCTCGCCCAGGCTCAGTACGTCACGAAACGCAGATGCTCTTGCGACTGCCCGTCGGTGTACGTCACGACGTAGGTGTCATCGTTGATGGCAGCCACCGAGTCATCGGCCAGGCGTATCTGCGAGCCGAGTGAGACCGCCGCTTCGTCGATTGTCGGGACTCCGGTGCTGACGTTCACGCGCAGGAAGCTGAGGTCTCGCATGGCGCCGTCACCGATGCCGTAGAGGACCCCAACGTAGCTTTCTCCGGCGATGAGCGACCCGCCCGAGCCCGCTGAGAAGGTCCACGGTAGGTCGATGCCCTCTCCCGGAACGTCGACGCGCAACAACCTCGCGCTCCCGTCTGCTAGCCCCACCAGGGCCCAGACCGCGTCTGCGGTGGCGACGATATGCGCAAGATCGATGCTGCTGTTCACCGTCAGCACATCCACAATCGGGCCGCCGAGCGGCTGCGACTTGAACTGCATGGTGTCCTGATCGGTGCGGACCGCTATCCACGACGTGCCGTTCTTGTCGATGGTGAGGCCGGGGATGAAAATGTTGGGGCCGACTGATTCAGGGCTGCCGAGCTCGCCGTCCAGAGAGAGGTCGATCAGCGTCGAACCGCCCCCAGCCGCCGCGAACCGCCAACCCCCCTCGGGATAGGCCGCGATGGCGGGAACGCCCTTGGCGGGAAGCGCCACGCGGCTGGGGTCGAGCAGGTCACCGTCCAGCGACATGCGTTGGTATGCGGTGTCTATCGGGCCGCCGTGCACGTCGTGCTCGATGAGGATTCGGTCCTTGGAGAGCACCGCGCGGGGCAGCCGAGTTTGATTGGCGGTGCCTATCTGGACGTCATCCATGATCAACGTCCCATCGCACGCGTAGCGGCGTATGAAAGCGTCATTGGCGTTGTCTTCTCCGTACGCGTACCAGATGGTCTTGCCGTCGTAGACGATCGAGGGGCTATCAACGTTGCCTGGGACCTGAATCTGGTGATCCAGATTGGGTGTCACGACATCGAGGCATTCGGGGATGGAGCCGGTGCCGCCCGTTGCGCCAGAGCCACCGGTTGCGCCAGAGCCACCGGTTGCGCCAGAGCCACCGGTTGCGCCAGAGCCACCGGTTGCGCTAGAGCCACCCGTTGCGCCAGCGCCGCCCGATGAGCTGTTGGTCTTCTCGCCATCGTCCCCGCAGGCACTGGTCAGCACCCCCACGCCAACGAAAGCGGCGCACCACCCTAGTCGCTCCAAACGGGTGTGCGCCCGCCCGCGTCCCAGGCTGCTTCCCGAGATCGTCCTTGTTTTCCCCATCGCTCCCCCATCCTCGGCGCCGATGACCTCGGCAAAAATTCCACGTCATCGCTAGCACACGTACGGCGCAGCATGCCTAAAAAATTCGCCATTCACCGATCGTCAGGCGCATTCCGTGAGGATCAACGGATCCCCCTCGCGCGTCGACACCCTCGTCGAGGCTGATCTGTCTTGGGTGGGCGCCGCCAAGCGGGAGACTCTGCCTGTCTTCGAACGGGCGCTGAGCGCTTATCCGGCAGGGCGGCAAGCTGACGCCGCGGGCTGCTTCGATCAGAGCGTGGAGCGTTGCCGCGAGGATCGCGTTGCGGTCACGCTGCGAGACCGTGCAAGGCTGGG
>JAUILJ010000243.1 GCA_030433055.1 Polyangia bacterium | reverse complement strand
GCCGTGCAGCTCCCCAAGCGTCTACGCGGCCCGGTGCTCAGCGGGTTGCTGGTGCTGGGCGTTGTGGCAGGCCCGCTGGCGGCGACCAGCCTCGTGGCGCTCAAGCGCGAGGACTCGGGGCACATGTCGCAGCACTCGGTCCAGCAGCGAACGGCCTTTGCGTACGTCTCCTGGAAGATGTTCCAGGACCCCGAGCAGAGCGGCGTTATCGTGGTGACGCTGCCCGAAGACATGCCGACCAACGAGACCATCGAGCTGTTCGAGGCGCTGGAGTCCGAGCTCAAGCTGCCGGTGGCCCGGCTAGTCATCAACGGCGTGATCGATGAGCTGTTCAGCGAGCACGAGCGGACAGTGCTCCTGGGCGACCACGACCTCGACCGAAGCAAACCTGGTGACGAAGCGATCAGCGGTGGTGTGCGCCGCGCGATCCGTGAGCATGTCCAAGCCGATAGCCTGGTGCGCCTGGAGCGCCTGAACGCAGATCGGGTCAGGCTCCCGCTGCTGCTGAAGGACGCCCAGACCCCCGAGGCGATCCGCGAGCTTTCCCAGCTACTTTAGCCGCTTCTTGCGTGCCCGACTGCCACGCTTCGGGCGCCGCGGCCCCTCCTCTACCGGCTGCCAGCTGAGCATCAGCTCACGCAACGCCCGAGCAGCTGGCGGCAGGCTCTCTACGCCGCGGTGGAGCAGCGTCAGTTCCCTGGGGATCGGGGTTTGGGGGTGAGGGAGCTCAACCAGGTGCCCCTGGCCCAAATCCCGAAGCACCGCAGCCCGACTGATCAGCGCGACCCCCATGCCCTCACGCACGTGCCCCTTCGCGGCGGCGATGCTCCCGAGCTCCATTACGATTTCCGCACGCGGAAAATATTCTTCGAGCACGCTCCGCGTCGTGGTCCCCTGACCGAAGGTGATGAAGGGCACCCCAGGATCCTCCACGCTCCACTCTGCCCCTGGCGCGCCGACGAGTATGAACTCGTCCCACTGCCAGGTTTCGCCATCCGGGCCGCTGACCACACAGAGATCCAGCTGCCCCTGCGCGAGCTGTGCCTCGAGCGCTGGCGTGCTCAGCTCGCGCATCACGATGCGCACGCCTGGATAGGTCTTGCGATAGTGAGCGAGCAGCGGTGGCAGGAGATACGTCGCGGCGGTAGCGCCCGCCCCGATGCGAACTTCGCCCCGCGCCAAGGACTCGAGCTCCTCGATCGCACGTCGACCGTCACTCAACGCGTTGAGCGCTAGCTGTGCCCGCGGCAGCAGCGCACGTCCAGCAGCGGTGAGCGCGGCCCCACGACGGCCTCGCAACAGGAGCCGCGCGCCGAAGTGCTCCTCCAGGCGCTGAATCGAGGCGCTGAAGGCCGGTTGGCTCAGGTGAGCGTGCTGCGCAGCGGCGGTGAACGTGCCGTGCTCCACCACCAGGAGCAGGTGTCGAAGATCGTCGAGCATCGGTTAACCATAAGTTTTTCAGATGGAACTTGCACGAACTATCGATTGGACGGAACTAGCGGCAGAGCGCAGATCCAGTGAATGGAAACGCTGTTGCTGTTGCTCCTGATGGGCACATTCGCCGGTGTGCTGACGACGCTCAGCGGGATGGGGGGCGGGATGGTGCTACTGCTGGTGCTGTCCATCGCATGGAGCCCAGCGGAGGCGCTCGCCTGTACTGCGCCAGCGCTGCTGCTCGGGAACTTGCATCGGCTGTTCCTGTTTCGCAGCAGCGTGGCCTGGGCGACGATCGGGCCGTTCGCCGTCGCAGCCATTCCAGGCAGCCTGGTGGGTGGACTGCTGGTCAGCTTCGCACCGCCTACGCTCACCCGCTGGTTGCTGGTGCTGATGACGCTGCTGGCGATCGCGCGAGCCCTCGGCTGGGTTCGGCTGAGGCCACGTCCGTGGGCAATGGCCCCAGCGGGCAGCTTCATTGGGGCGCTCAACGGGGCCGCCGGTGGCGCTGGGTTGTTGGTGGCGCCGCTCCTCTTGGCCCTGGGGCTCTCGGGAGAGGCGTACGTGGCTAGCGTATCCGCGTGCGCGGTCGCCATGCACTTCGGGCGCATCATCGGCTACGGCGCTGGCGGGTTGTTCACGCCGCACCTTGCGGGCCTCAGCCTGATCACGGCCGCGGCGATCCTGAGCGGCAACTTCATCGGCAGGCGGCTGAGATCAGTTTCCTCACGGATTAAAGGAAACCGACTGGAGTACGCCACGCTGATCGCGTGCGTGAGCCTCGCGCTGTTCGGCATCGGGCACTGAGCTGGAGGCCCGCGAGCGGCCTGCTAGGCGCGCACGGCAGCGAGGAAGCTCTGGGTCGCCTGCAGCAGCGCCTCGGATTGGGCAGAGAGCGCCTCTGCGGCCTCGAGCAGAGCGGAAGCGGCGGTGCTGGTCTCGTCTGCGGTCTGGCTCACGACGACAACGCTCCGCGACACCTCCTGGGTGCCAATCGCCGCTTGCTGGAGGTTGACGCTGATCTCCTGAGTCGCCGCGCGTTGTTCCCGCACGCTGTTGGCGATCACGTTGGTGATCACGTCGAGACCGCGGATGGTGGAGTCGATCTGCCCCACGGCGGCCACGCCTTCGCCGGTGGCCAGCTGAATGGATTGGATGAGCCCCGAGATACTCTCCGTCGCCGAGCTGGTCTGCCGGGCGAGGCTCTTGACCTCGCTCGCGACGACCGCAAAGCCCTTGCCCACCTCACCGGCGCGCGCCGCCTCGATCGTCGCGTTCAGGGCGAGCATGTTGGTCTGCTTGGCGACATGGGCGATGAGCGCGATGGCATCGCCGACCTCGGAGCTCGCCTTCGCCAAGCCTCCGACCACCGCGGAGCTGTCATCGGCGCCTTGAACGGCATCTCGAACGATGCCCTCCGCATCTTGAACCTGACGGCCAATCTCGCTCGCGCAGGCGCTCAGCTCTTCGATCGCGGAAGCCACGGTCTGCACGCTGAGGGCAGTCTCGTCCGCCGCCGAGGCAACCGCTCGAGATTCCTCATTGGTCGTGGCAGCCAGGGCAGCCAGCGATTCTGCGGTGGATTGCATTTGCGTCGATGAACTCGCGACGTTGGCGATAACGCTTTGAATCTGGTTCTCGAACTCATCCGCGAGCTGCATTCGGCGGCGATCGGCTTGTTCGAGAGCCTGGCGCTGATTGGACATCTCGACGGTGGCGTGGTTGATGATCTCGCCAGCCTGCCTGAAGCTGCCGGGGTAACCATTCAACAATACCTTACGGAAAAACCTTCCGTCTCCGCATACTCCAGGGTGGCCTTAGTGTCCCGGATGAACGTCTCTGTCACATCGAGCAAGTGATTCACCGCCTGCGCCGTGCGTCCGATCTCGCCGGCTTGATCGCAGCGCAACACCCGCCCTTCGAGGTTGCCCGCGGCGGCCCCCTCGCACACCTGCGCGATGACGCCGAACCAACGCTTGTACAGCTCGAGCTCACGCCTCAGCTCAGCTTCGGAGCCGGCCTTGGGGGACTTCGCAGCGCGCTGTCGCGTGGCAGGCGGATTCAGATCCTGGTCGAGTGCAATAGCCATGGACGCTAGATCGTCAGCACGAACTCGTCGTACCGGACGCCTTTCTCCGCTAACGTGGTGTTGAGAAGCTCCATCGAGACATCCACCGCAGAAGTGTTACTTGCCGCGCTCTGCTCTGCCGCGAGCAGATCCGCGTACAACGGCTTCACCGCGGCCACGGCGTGACCATCAGGGGCGCGCCGCGTGGAGTGGTATCCGATGATGTTGCCTGGGGCGTCGAACGAGGGCGTCACGTGAGCCAGAGTCCAGTAGTGGTCTCCGTTCTTGCACAGGTTGATCACGTAGCCGAAAAACTCTTGGCCGCTGCGGATGGTCTCCCACATCAGCGCGAAGGCCACGCGAGGCATGGCCGGATGACGGATCAAGCTGTGAGCTTTGCCCAGGGCTTCTGCCTCGGAGTAGCCGCTCACCTCGCTGAACGTTCGATTCACATAGGTGATGCGCCCGTTGAGATCAGTCTTGCTGACGATCAACTCAGAGTCAGCGAACGTCCGCTCAACACCCGTGGGTTCAGGTCTCGCCATCGAGCTTCAGAACGACCGATCTGGCGGATACTTTACGCTACGGCGGCCACCGCTTGCGCCTCACCGACGAGGACGGCAACCCGCAGCGACTCACCATTGACCAGAAACGTCTGCAGCGGACCAGCAGCCTGGTGAGGATAGCGAATGTCCTCGACGTGCAGGTGCCGAATCACCGTCGGCATCGACAGCGTGGTCGGGCTGGGGAGAAGCCCCTTGAGCTTTCCGCCCACCATGTTCACCACCTCACCAATGGCATCGGCGATCAGATCGTCATCGAGGTCGCCAGGCGCGAGCTCGAACATCGTACAAGCCACCCGAGACGCCAGTGTTGAGGAACAGTTCATGAGGATGGTCCCGCTCCACGCACCACTGATACTCACGCTCGCCGACACCAAGCCACCCGCTGGGACTGCTTCAGCGGGCTGTGGCTCGGCCCCGAGCATCGTTTGCCACACCTCTTGGGTTGCCCCGCGTACCTGATTTTCGTCGATCATGTCGCCTCTCGAAGTTGGTAGCAGTTGGCGCTGTCAGCCAATACGCGTTGAAATCCGCAGTGCAGGTTGAGCGTTGTCTCGGTTCCGCCGAGAAACAGATAGCCGCCCGGACGCAGTCGCTGCTGCGTCTTGGAGAGGACCGCAGCCTTGTGCGCTACGTCGAAATAGATCAGGACGTTCCTCAGCAAGATCACGTCGAACACCCCCATGTCGGGCCAGTCTTCAACCAGGTTGAGCTGCAGGAACCGCGGGCGCCGCCGAATCGTGTCAGCGATCTGGAAGCCTCGCCCCGCGGCTACCAGGTACTTCCGGTAGTCGTCACCCAGTCCACGGGCGATCTCGAGCGGCGTGTAAGTGGCTTGCTTCGCTCGCTTGATCATCTCGGCGCTGATATCGGTCCCCAGCAGCTCGACCTCCCAGTTCCCGAGCTCGGGAAAGTGCCGATCGATCAGCATCGCGACAGAATAGAGTTCCTGCCCAGAGGAACAGCCGGCAGACCAGATGCGCAGCCTACGCTCGGCCTGCCTCTCCTGGATCAGCTTCGGCAACAGGTGTTCCCTCAACACGTCGAACGGAACGCTATCCCTGAAGAAGCTGGTCTCGTTCGTGGTCATGGCTTCAACCACACGGAAACGCAAGTCCGACGAGGGCGAGTTCCGCACCTCGTACATGAAGCGCTCGAGGGAACCGAACCCCTGTACCCGCGCGAGGGATGTGAGGCGGGCCTTGACCAGGTAGTCCTTCTCGTTGCCCAGCACGATGGCGCTCTCTCGCCACACGAGGTCTCTCACGAACTCGAAGTCTGGTGGTCTCAGTGACACGGGAGCGCGTCCCTCCCCCCGATCGGAAGCCCCAGCACCTCATCGCAGATCCGAGCAGCCATGCGCTGCAAGGGCACCGGACGGCTGCTGGCCATTCCGTGCCGAACGACGAGACCAGGCATGCCCCACACGACGCTGCTCGCCTCGTCCTGGGCGAGCACCCTTGCGCCGTGTGCGCGCAGTGCGATGGCTCCCTGCAATCCGTCTTGCCCCATCCCGGTGAGCACGATGCCCAGCGCACGACTGGCGAAGACTGTGCCGACGGATCTGAACAGCACGTCCACCGCAGGGCGACAGGAGTGCTCCGGGGGAGCATCGGACAGCTCTAGGTGCGACTTCTCCGGGTGCCCCATCACGAGCAGGTGCCGATTCCCTGGGGCAATGTAAACCGTGCCGACCTCGAGCGCGTCACCGCTTCCAGCCTCGACCACTCTCAGTTGTGAGATGGAGGCAAGCTGGGAGGCGAGCAGGCTGGTGAACCCCACAGGCATGTGCTGCACCACGACGATCGGTGCGGGAAACTCACTGGGCAACGCCGGTAGGATCTGAGCGAGCGCCTTCGGGCCACCCGTCGACGCTCCGATCGCGACGACTCGAATCGCCTGCTTCGGAGGCACGCGGCCGGACGCACTTGCCACAGCCAGCGATACGGGCGACGACACAATCGGGCTGGGCCTGGCCCGCTTGGCGAACAGCGAGTCGACGGCGCCCCGGGCTGCCGACGTCGCCCGCGCTGCGGCCAGCACACGCGGCGCCAGCTGGTCACTCACCCAGGCTTTGAGTTCGAGCTCGAGACAGCCGCGCGGCAGCTTGCTCACCACATCGATCGCGCCTGCCTGCATGGCGTCCAGGGCAGCGGCGGTGTCCTTCGCCGTGTCACTCGCCAGCAACACCACCATGACCGCTTTCGTCGAAGCGGCGCGCGCCGCCTCAATTACTTCGCTAGCCGCCATCTGGACATCGATCACGAGGACATCCGGCGCCCGGGTAGCGACCTGCTCGATCGCCAGCTCCGCGGTTGCCGCTATGTTCGCGACGCCGAAGCCCGGCAGCTCGGAGAGCGTACTCGCGATCAGTCTGCGGAGCGCGACCGATCGGTCTGCAATCACGACGCGCAGGGGCTGGGAGAGAGGCTGCATGGCGCGAGCGACCTAGGCGCGGAAGTCCGAGACGATGCGTTTCAGTTCGAACGCGGTGGAGGCCACGGCTCGCGCGGCGACCTGAGTCTCTTGGGCGCTTTCTGCGGTGGAGGCCGCTGCGTGTTGGACGCTCCGAGTGTTCTCGGCGATGTCGGCGGTGGACTCGGCTGCCCCGAGCGCTCGCTGACTGATCTCGGTAGTGACCGAGTGCTGTTGTTCGACCGCGGTCGCGATGGTCGCCTGGAAGCTGTGGATCTGATTGACGACACTCCCAATCTCATCGATTGCGCGAGCGACGCGCTGAGTATTCGATTGAATCGCTTCGATGCGATCTCCGATCTCAGTCGTGGCCTTGGCGGTCTCTTTGGCCAGCTCCTTCACCTCGTTGGCGACGACCGCAAAGCCCTTCCCGGCTTCTCCGGCGCGCGCCGCCTCGATGGTGGCATTCAAAGCCAGGAGATTGGTCTGTTCGGCGATCGAGTTGATCACCTTGACGACCTTGCCAATCGCCTCTCCGCTTTCGGCCAGCTCGGACACCGTCGTACTCGTCGACTGCGCGACCCCCACGGCGTGAGTCGCCACAGAAGCGGCCTTGGACGCGCTGATCGCGATTTCGCGGGCGCTCGCCGCCATCTCCTCCGCGCTGGTCGCCACGGAGAGCACGTGCTCGTGCACGTCCTGGGATCCCTTGGACGCGGACTCACTCCGCTCACGAGTCGCGTGTGCACCGCTCAACATCCGCTCGCCGACATTGGTGAGCTGGTCCGCAGAGGCAGCGAGGCTGTCGGCGGTAGTCTCCAGGCTATTGATGCTGCGCTTCAGACCACCGAGTAGATGGTCCAGCGCGTCGACCACGCGTTGCACGGTGGCGTCCTCGAAGCGGGGCAACTCTAGGCCTAGCTCGCCGTTGGCGACGCGGTTCAGCGCCCCAACCAAGGCATCGATGTCGTTGCGCAGGCTAGCGGCGTCGACTCGGGAGCGCTCCGTTGCATCCGCCACGAGTTTCGCTGAAGCGGCTTCTCGCGCGGTGGCCTCCCGGCGCGTCTGCTCCAGCGCGGACTCCAGGCGACTTAGCTGGCACTGCAGCTCGGCGACAGCTGGGCGCACATGCCAGGCCAGCACGAACTCGGCGTCAGATCGCGAGATCTCCCAGGCCCACTCCAGGCCCTCGATGGTCAAGTGCAGCTGGAGCTGGTCCTCGCTCGGGTCCTGAAGCCGACGGTAGAACTCGACTGGATCCGCATGAAAGCGTTCCAGCAAGACGCGGAACAGTCGGTCTTCCGGCACGTCGAGCAGGCCATCGATCGTGCGCAGCGAGCGGCGCCCGCGGGCATTGATGTAGCTGGTGCACAGGTCATGAGTCAGCCGCATCAAACATACTGGCAGCCCATCGAGCTCGGAGACGGGTGAAGCCACCGCCTCTCGCTGGAGCGGGATCACGCTAATCCTGGTCTGACTGCTGCGCCCCACCTCATCGGTGACTTCTTTGGCAGCGCCCTTCGCCCGTGTCTTCCGTTGAGTCGTAGTAGCCATCTTCGTCATTCCATCCCCGACACGACGCGCGCCGGATCCAAGACCAGCAAGAGATCGTTCGGCAGCTTGCAGATCTGTTGCACCAGGTCGCAGAACTTCGCCTTGAGCGTGTCTGGTACGTGCTCGAGTTGGTGCTCCTCGACCTCGACCACATCGCCGATCTGATCGACGACCAGGCTCACCACCGACTCTCCGACTCGAACCACGACGTTCATGTCCCGAGAGTCGATTCCTCCAGGATCCATTCCGAAACACTTCCGAAGGTTGATGGCCGAGACGATTCGCCCGCGCAGGTTGATGAGTCCCTGGATCTTCCCGCTGGCCAGTGGCACCGCAGTCGTAGGCTGCGGTCGCAAGACCTCCTGTACCAGCGCGACGTCAATGCAGAATCGAGAACCATCGAGATAGAACGTGCAAAGCTGGCCCATCAGAAGCTCCCCACCGCGGCGAACGGCGTCTCGCTGCCGCTTGCCGCCAGCGCGCGGATGTCGAGCAAGTCCGTGACCTTGCCGCGCACCACAGCGCTATCGAACAACGACCCCTCAGATCCTTTCCGCACGGACATACTATCTTGTTCGATGATGTCTTCCACCTCGTCGACCACCAGACCCACGCTGTGGTCGTGGGAGGAGTAGACGACCACCTGTATGGGCGCAGCATCTGGCGTCGCCTCTTGACCGAGCAACTTCGCCAGGCGTACGAGCGGCATGATCTCGCCGTGGTACTGCACGACCTCCGCTCCGGCAGCTCGCTCTACCGCCCTGGCGTCGATCTCCTCGAGCCGAGTCACCAGTCTCAGCGGGATCGCCACTCGCTCGTCGGCGGAACGGCACATCAGCACGGACTCTGTTGGGGCGCAGGTTGGTCCGGTGGTGCGCTTCACCGCGTCACGTCCCCGCAGCTGAGAGTCGAGCACTACCTGGGCCTCGTGGGCCAGCCCCAGCACGTCGAGGATCAACGCCACGCGTCCATCCCCGCGGATGGTGGCCCCGGCATAGACCCTGAGCGACTTCAGCTCAGGCCCCAGCGGCTTGACCACGATCTCTTCGTTGTCGAGGACATCGTCAACGACCAATCCGAAGCGCCGCCCATCCGCCTGCAGAACCAAGATATGCATTCCGAGCGAAGGGTCTCGGGGCACACTGGGCAGACGCAGGACCCGATCCAAGTAGACCAGGGGGATCAAGTTACCCCGCAGACGATACAGGTACTCCCCTCGCACCTCTTCCACTTGGCGCTCCAGCTGACTGGGATCCA
>JAUILJ010000242.1 GCA_030433055.1 Polyangia bacterium | reverse complement strand
CTCTCGGTGTCCGGCGTATGCTGCAGGATCGATCAACACGGGCTCTCCGCCAGGCGCTGTGTGGATGTTGCCTCCCCAGAGGTCACCGTGGAGCCGCGCCGCCGGCTCGGGATCTCCGACCAGTTCGGCCACCTTCGGCAGAAGCTTGGAGAATCCATGACGCATCTTGGAGGACGCGAGTCCGCTATTCTGCGCCAGCCTGAGCTGGGGCTCGAGCCGCTGCTCAACGTAAAACGACGCCCAGTCCTTGGCCCCCGGATCGCTCGGAACATTTCCTTGGGGCAACCTGCCGATGTAGTTGTCGTATGCCAGACCAAAGGTTGTGTCCGTCGGCAACGAGCGATGGATCGCTGCTAGCCCACGTCCGAGCGCCTCATCGTAGTCACGCTGCCTCGGCCCTGGCTCGAGGTATTCGAGCACCAAGAACTGTTCGCCATCCTCCGGCGCCGCGACCGCCAGGACCTCGGGCACTCGCAGCACGCCTGCCTCACGGAGCCACTCGAGCCCCTGGGCCTCCGCGCGAAACATCCCCTTGGGCGCGTTGGTGTTCGTCTTCAAGAAGACGTTACGCCCGTCGTCGAGCTTGCAGCGCAGCGCGATGTTGATGTCACCCCCACTCAAGTATCCAGACTGAACCACACGGGAGCCCAGGGCTTCGGAGATCGCACGGCCCAGAGCGGCGGAGAGCTCACCACCACCGAAGCTCACGCCAGGTGCTCCCGCCGGATGTGCTCGAGCAGACCGCGGCAAGCCGCCTCGCACAGGTCGAGCACTTCTTCGAAACCTGTCTCCCCGCCGTAGTACGGGTCGGGCACGCTGGCCCCCTTGGGAGAGGCGCCATCGAAATCGCGACAGTGAAAGAGCCGTTTCCTCGCGGTTTCACTCTTGACCTGACGCTGTAGTTCGAGAAAGTTCGCCGCGTCCATCGCGAGCACGTAGTCGAAGCGTTCGAAGTCCTTGGCCAAGAACTGTCGGGCCTGGCCCGCGAGGCGAATCCCTCGCCGGGCGGCGTGCTCTGTCGAGCGTGGATCCGGCGACTCACCGGCATGATAGGCGGCAGTTCCGGCGCTATCGATGTGGATCCGATCGCCGAGCCCTGCCTCGCCCACCAAGTGACGGAACACCCCCTCCGCCGTCGGGGATCGGCATATGTTGCCGAGGCACACGAAACACACACTGACCTTGCTCATGCTCGAACTTCCGCTCCCGGGCAGACGTGATCCTCGCCCAGCCGAAGGGGAGTTCGAGCATACACCAGCCCCCGGCGCGAGCGATTAGGTCGTCGCACGGGCGAGCGGCTCTGGGGGCGCTCCGTTGCTGCGGATTTCCCGGGGGTTCGCTCGGTCGGGCGCGGCCAGCTCGGGGTCGGACTCGGGCAATCGCCGGGTGAGCCACGCGGAATGGTGAGGTGTAAACAAGGCGTAGAGCTGGATCCAGCTCAGTCCTAGGAGGGCGTATCCCGAGTAGGCGAACGCCCACAACGCGCCGCGGACATCCCGGCGCATCCATGCATATACCAGCGCGGGGATCAGGGCCGAGAGCAGCGCTCCAACCACCGACAGGGCGACGAACTGGGGGGCGGACAAGAGCAACCAGAACGCCGGGAGTGAAAACAACAAGGTGAGCAGCAGACGAGAGGCCTGCTGCAGGTAGTTGAGCGTTAGTCCGTCGGGTCCGCGCCGACGCAGCGCCTGCCAAACAAACGGGGTCATCAGGAGCGTCTCCCGAACGTTGCTGCGCGCCCAGCGCAAGAGCATCTTGCTGAGAGGAACGAAGCGTGCGGGGACCTCGGTGTAGACGCACGCGTTGCGCTGAAAGACGACACGCCACCCGCCGCGCAAGATCAGGTTCGTCATCGCCCGATCCTCACCGATGTTGGCTCGGCGCCCCAGAAAGCGCTGGTCCAGCCACTCGGGCAGGGCCTGCTCCACGAGATCCATACGGTAAGCACTCAGCGCCCCTGGCGTGCAGAGCACGCACCCAACCTCGCTCTGGCTCGCACGCAAGAAGTCGAAGCCGTAGGTGAACGAGACGTCCAGCATTCGCGGGAGCGCGCCTCGCTGGCGAGACAGAACTCGAACATTACCGGCAACCGCGCCCACGGACGCGTCCTCCACGAACGGCGTCACCAAATTGCGCAGGGTCTCGACTTCGATCTCTGAGTCGCTGTCGATGGTGATGAGCACACGCCCGCGGGCTCTCATGACGCCTTGATAGAGCGCGTGGCGCTTGCCACGGTTTCGAACGCAGTTGATACCCTCGATCCGCCCGGGATGGCGCTTCATCGCCGCACGGATATGAGCCCAGGTATCGTCGACGCTGCCGTCATTGACCGAAATGACCCGCAGCTTGTGGAGCGGGTAGTTCGAGCGCATCACTGAGTCCAGGGTGCGTCCAACCTGGGCCCCTTCATTGTAGGCTGGCACCACGACGGTCACGTACGGGAGGTGCGCGTCCTGCGCGCCTTGCAGCGCTCGGTAGCGGACGGCCAGACGTAGCCGCCAAATCAAGAAGGCCCCGCCGAGCGCGCCCAGCCCCCACGATAGCCCCCAGCGCCATGCAGGCTCCGCGACCGGCGGTTGCCACCAGAGGGAAGCCGCCAGGGCCAGCATCAAGGGCCCGACATACCAACCGAGCGCCTGGGCGCGCGTGCTTTGACCCCCGCGGAGGGTCGGGGCCGTGGTCGTTTGGGGTTGGGAAAAGGAATTGGCAGGTTGCATCGGTGGCGCCCATCGCAAGCCACATGCCAGCTCTGAATCTGGGTTTTTGTCGGCAGAAGCGCCTGTCGCCTCCTCGCGGCACAGGCCGAGACCAGGAAAGACCACCCGCCCCAACGAAAATGTTCGGAACCTGAGCGGGGAAATTTTCCTCGCTCCCAGCGGCGCTCTGGCCGCTCGGGTGGTGCTAGCGTGCTGTTCCGCTCCCTGCGCTGGTGCACGTCCCTGACCCAGCCCAAGCATATCCGCAAGGAATTCAAATGAGTGAAGCCCGACTCCGAGTCCTGGTGGTCGACGACGAACCCGCCATGCGTGAGGTACTCGCTTCGCGCATCCGCTCGTGGGGGCACGCTGTGGTGGTCGCAGGCACAGGGGCAGAAGCCCTCGCTTTGCTCGCCGAGTTACAGCCCCACGTCGTGATCTCCGACCTGGTGCTGCCCGACACCACGGGGCTCGACTTGCTACCCGAGCTGTGTCCCCCAGGCTCCGAGCGGCAGGTCCTGATCATCACTGCATATGCCACCATCGACCGCGCCGTGGACGCGATGAAGGGCGGCGCCGTCGACTTCCTCACCAAACCCCTGGACTATCAGGCGCTGCGCGCACACCTCGATCAGGCCAAGCAAGAACGGCTCGGACAGCGGCTCACCCCTGTCGATCCGCCTTCCCCAGAGCGCTTCGGCCATCTGATCGGGAGCTCCGCGGCGCAGACTGCGCTGTTCGAGGTGATGAGGAGCGTGGCGTCGACCAGCGCGACGGTGCTCATCGTCGGGGAGAGCGGAACGGGCAAGGAGCTGGTTGCTCGTACACTGCATGAGGAGAGCAAGAGGCGTGGCGAGTTCGTCGCGGTCAACGCTGCCGCGATTCCGTCGGGGCTCACCGAGGGCGAACTCATGGGCCACGCCAAGGGCGCGTTCACTGGGGCGGTCAACGACCGGCCGGGGCTGTACGAGCAAGCTCACCAGGGCACGCTGTTCTTGGACGAGATCACGGAGATGCCCGTCGCGCTCCAGGCCAAGCTGCTACGCCTGATCGAGCAAGGCAGCGTGCGGCGACTCGGAGGCCGGCAGGAGACGGCCTGCGACGTGCGCATCATCGCCGCCACCAATCGCGACCCGGAGGCGGCGGTGGCAGCCGGGTTGCTCCGTGCGGACGTATACTACCGGATCAACGTCGTGCGCTTGGACGTGCCCACACTGCGCGAACGTCAGAGCGACATCCCGCTCTTGGTGCAGCACTTCATTCAGGAGTGCAACCACCGTCACGGCACCGCTGTCACGGGCATCAGCGAGCGCGCGCTGGTCGCACTCGTAGAATACGACTTCCCTGGGAATGTGCGCGAACTCCGCAACTTGGTGGAGCGTGGCGTACTGCTCACCAAGCAGGGCCCCCTGGATCTACCGGCGCTCACGCTGCTGAGCTCGCCCCAGCCATTATTGCCGCGCGGCATCGTCCTGCCCGGGCGAGTCACGAGCGCAGAGGCGGAGCGCATCTTGATCCTCGAAACGCTCAAGCAGACAGGGAACAACAAAGCGGAGGCTGCCAGGCGTCTGGGCGTCGACGTGAAGACCATCCGCAACAAGCTGAAGACCTTCGATGTCATGGAGCCCAAGCCGTGAGAGTGGCCACTCGGATGTCGCTGGGTTCGTTGCTTGCGCTGCTCCCCTTGGTAGCGCTGCTCACGTACCTGCTTGGTCAAGTCCAGCGCCTCGCCAGCGACAGCCGGCGCACGAGCGATAGCTTCCAGATCAGCTCACGTGCGTTGACGTTGATCCAGCGCCTGGATCCACTGGAAGAATACGCTCGCAAGTACGCCGTGACCCAGGACGTCCGCTATCGAGAACGCTTCGCGAGAACCCAGGGCGCGGTCCGCGAAGACCTTCGAGCGCTACGCCAGCTCGCACTGCGCGACAGCGAGAGCGCAGCTCTCACGCGCTTCGAGGAGCGTTGGGCGGAACTGCCAGTACTCGCTCCCACGGGCACGACGAGCGGGTCCCAGCGGCGCTTGGCCTCCGGCGTCGACGACCTGCGCGAGGCCGGTCACGCCATCCTCGACGCGACCCACGCCGGAGTGAGGGAACGAGCCGATGACGCCCTCACCACCGCACGGCGGACGGAACAGCTGGCGTGGGGAGTGACGGCGCTGGCGCTGTCCCTCACTCTGGCAGGCTTCTGGATCACGCTTCGAGGGATCCAAAAACCCATCAAGCGCCTTGACTCTGCCACGCGCGAGGTGAGTCTGGGTCGCTTCGACCTTCGAGTCGAGCCGCGCGGAAGTGATGAGCTCGTCGCGCTCTCCCACGCCTTCAACCGCATGGTGGCCGACCTTTGGGAGCTCAGCCGCCAGCGCTCCAAGCTCCTAGCTCAGGTCTCTCACGATCTGAAGACGCCGCTCGTATCCATCCAGGAGACCAACCGACTGCTCTTGGATAAGATCCCCGGGGATCTGACCCCCGAGCAAGACCGATTGCTGAGCCTCAGCGGCCAAGCGGCAGACCGCCTGTCGGGAATGCTGACCGATCTGTTGGACCTTGCGCGCTTGGAAGCGGGGGTCCGCTACCAGCTGGAGACCAACGACCTCGACGCGCTGATTCGACGTACGTTGGGGGAGTTCGACGCACGGGCGCGAGAGCGGGAGGTCACGCTGGAGTTCCACAGCGCCGGGCCGCTGCTCTTGCGCTGCGATGGGCCACGCCTGCTCCAGCTGGCCAGCAACCTCCTGGACAACGGACTGAAGTTCACGCCGAAGGGTGGCACCATTCGAGTGACTCTCCGCCTAGCGACGGAGGACGACGCGCCTGAAGTCCCCGAAAGCTGGCTCAAGCCAACTGAGCGCGCGCCTCGCTACGCGCTCCTGAGCGTCCGGGACTTTGGCCCAGGGATCCCCAAGGCAGAGCTGGCCCGCATCTTCGACGACTTCTTTCAGGGCCGCGTCCCTGGGGAGGCAAGTCACGACAAACGTGGCGTGGGCCTGGGCCTGGCAATCTGCCGCGAGATCGTCGCAGCACACCAAGGTGCGATCTGGGCCCGCAACGCGACACCCGGCGCTCAGCTTTCGGTATTGCTGCCATGCCTCGCTGAGCAGGCCCGGCGCGCCTCACCCCCTGCCCTGCTTCCGGGGTCTGAGCTGCCCTCGGGAAACGTTGCGTGAGTACCCGTATGCCCATGAGCAAACGTCGAGCGGCCCTCAGCGCGCTGCTGTTCACAAGCAGCCTCGCCGGCTGCGCAGCGAGCCAGCAACGAGCGGGCTGGGCCGGAGACGACTACTACCGCCGCGGCGACTATCGGGCTGCCGTCGTCGCGTACAGGGTTCAGCTGAACGAGTCCACGCCGCGAACAGGGCGGAGCGGCGCGATGCTGCGGCTCGGGCTGGCCTACCTGACCCAGGGCACGGCGGAGGCGGACGCGCGGGCGGAGCTGGTCTTGCTCCAGCTCATCGAACGTCACCCAGACTCCGAGAGCGCGCAGACCGCCCGCATCGCGCTGACTCGTCTCCATCGCGCCCGGCAAGCCGAGCAGGCGCGAAGCGAGGACGACGTTCGCATCGCCCGGCTGCGCTACGTGCTCGGAGCGTACAAGCGACAGCTTGGACACACGCGCGAACGCCTGATGGCGTATCGCGAAGCCAATAGCGAGGCGAGCAGCGAGCGCACCACCATGGTCAAGGAGATCGAAGGCCTGAAGCTCAAGCTCAAGCAGCAAGAAGAGCGCATCGAGGCCCTGAGCAAGCAGCTCGATGCGATCAAGCGTATCGACTTGGATCGCCAGCCCGACTGATCCACCACCCACGCGAATGAGCTGGCGACCTCAAACTCGATCGTAGTAGGTCTCGACTGAGGGCTGTGGAGTGACGTTGTATTCCGGGCGAGTGGGGGTGTGCTTCTGGACGTGCGTGGTGGGTGCGTTCAACGACCGTGAGGCGGAGGAGTTCGCCGCTGGGATCCATCGCATGGGTACGCTGACTCGCGATGAGGACATCGTCGTCTTGGACATCTGCTACGACCTGCCTCTGCCCACGCCGATGCACCGCAAGCTGATCGCGGACGCGGTGGAGGCCATCCCGGACAAGTCCCACGTGATGGGGCATGCGTTGGTCTCCAACTCCAGCGTCGCTCAGGGCGTGCTCACGGCCATCAACTGGTTCGTGAAGCCCGTGTTTCCCGAGAAGGTATTCGGAGACCCACAGTCGGGCGTCGCCTGGTTGAGCGCTCAGCTGCCGAGCGTGAGCCCCAGGCGGGTGCTAGAGACCATCGGTCAAGCGGTGCCTGGCTTCGAACGCATGCGCTGGAAGTAGCGTACCCGGAGGCGCAACACCTCGAGTTCAGGCGGCGGACACCCGAGCTCGGTGCGTTGCCACGCGGCATAGGCCTCGGGTTGCTCCAGTGCCCAGAAGTGCAGCCTTCCGGCCCAGCACCAGGGGTCTTCTTGAAACACCAGCTCCAGGTCGCTCGCCTGCCACGCGGAAAAGTACCGATCCACGAGACCGAGGGCGTCGCGATTGGGCCGGCCGAGCTTCACCAGGCCGGCGGCGATCGCATCCAGCATCAGGTCGAGCTGAGGGTCTGCAGCCCGCAACGCCGCGAAGGCCTGCTCATCCACGCCCAAGGTACCTCCAGAGCAGCGCCGCCGTCGTGAGGCCCAGGGCACCGCGCCAGATAGCGCGATGCAGGTGAAGCTTGTACAGCCCTTGCTCCTTGAAGGCGTTGGTCACGGCGCTCGCGCTCACTCTGCGCAGCGGAACCCAGTACCTCACGGCAATGAGCGCGCCGGCGCCTCCAATGAACCAGAGCCCCGACACGAGGCCGTCGCACAGCACCCAGGCCAGGGCACCGAGCAACACCAGCCCCTCCGTGGCTCGACGCGTGAACCGGTTCCCGGCCGAACTCGCCAGCGTCCGTTTGCCACCAGCGCGGTCGCTCTCTTCATCGGAGAGGCCGCTGGCGAACGCGCTGGCCAGGCTGAGCAAGGCAAAACCGACCAGCGGCCAGAGCCACACCGACCCGAAGCTCCCCGACTGGGCGTAGAAGTTCAGGTACGGGAGGCCGACTCCCACGCCGAGCATCTCGAGCACCTCGCCGCCGCCGCGATAGTTGAGGCGCAACGGCGGGAGGCTGTAGGCCACGAACACGCAGAGGCAAGCGAGCGCCATCCAGGTGAGGCCCGCGCGCGGACTCGCCAGCAGCGCGAACAGCCACTCGCCTCCGCCGGCGATCGCTAGACCGAACGCGCCCGCCCCGAGCCCAGCGAGCAGCAGCGCCCGGGCCCCCAGGATACCGTCGGGGATGGTCTTCGGACTGCAACCGTGTGGAAACATATCGCGCTTGATGCGGTCGACGCTCTGGTCTCCCCAGTCGTTGAGGAACACGATGAACGCCAAATCACACAGCGTGAAGGACACGCCTACCAGCAGACCCAACCAGCTGAGGCGTGGGGCGGCCAGGGCGCCCAGACCCTGCCCGAGCACACAGGGCACCAGGAGCTTCGGCCAGCTGCCTGGCTTCAGCGCATAGCGCCAGCGCCGCAACATGCTCCAGCTGGAGAAGTCCACCGGCTTCTCCTACCCGCAGCGCGCGCGGCGCGCACCCCACTTGTGACCCGGGCGAGCTTCGGCTACCCACAAAACCATGCTGCAGCGTTGGCTAGTCGGGCTTTTCGTCGCGGCGTGCCTGGTGGGCTGCCATCGCACGCAACAGCTGACCCCTCGGACCCTGCTCGACGAGGCCCGTCGGGATCGCCTGGCGGCGTTCAGCAGGTATCGCGAACGCACCCTGCAGGTCGACGGTGTGGTCGTCGATCGCAGCTGGGAGAAGAGCGGGGCCTCACGCATTCCGCTCCTGGTGCTTCGCGACTCTGCGGCGCCGAGCTCGGGGCTCGTGCTCTGCTATTTCTCCGAGGGAGACCTGGACGAAGTCGCGCAGACTCCAGTGCACACCTTCGTGCGCGTCCGAGGAACCTTCAGGGAGTTCATCCAAGCCAAGGGCGAGCTCGCGGCGCTATTTCACGACTGCCAGTTCCAGGACTAGCGTTTATCCTCTGGGAAACGCTCCGCGGCGTCCTCCAGCGGCACACCAAACGCGTTCACGACGTAGCTGATCATCCGGTACAAGCCGGCGAGCACCACGCACTCTACCAGTTGCTCAGTGCTGAAATGGCTCGCCGCGTTGCCCCACACCACGTCGCTGACGCCATCCGTCTCGTGGAGGTCGTCCACCAAGGCGACGAGGGCACGCTCCGCTGAAGAGAACGCGTCGCCAGCGAACGGCGTCCGAGTCAGAGCCCTCAGCTGAGACGCATCGAGCTCGGCCGCCGCCCCGAAAAAGGCAGCGTGGACGCCCCACTCGTACTCTCCACCCGCCCGAGCCGTCGCCCTGAGGATCACGATCTCCCGCTGGCGCAGGCTAACGCTCCCCGGATCCAACAAGCCCCCACGGCGCACCCGGCGCAGCACCCGGGGGTTGTGGGCAAGCAAGCGGAACAGCTTCAGGGGTGGGATGCCCGGTGGCATCAGCTTTCGCAGATCCTCCGCCACGGCCTGACCGTACGGTTCACTCGGCAGCTCGACTCGAGTTTGCATCACAGCTCCTTTCGCTACACTTTCAGTAGCGCTCA
>JAUILJ010000241.1 GCA_030433055.1 Polyangia bacterium | reverse complement strand
GTGTCGTTCTTGTATTCGGTTTCTTTTCGCGATCCGGATCGCGCGCCGTTCCGCACTGGTCGGCGCTAAATGCCGTATCGGTTCTTCAGCCAGCCGCCGGCGTCGAACCGGCCGCCCACGAACCCCGCGGTCGCCCCGACGCCGGTGCCGATGCCGACCGCGAGCACCGCGGCGACGAGCCCGATTCCGAGACTGACCGCCCCGCCGAGGAGCAGTCGGACCAGCGCGCTGCGACCGAAGCGATCCCGAATCGCATCGAGCACGGTGTCGAGATCGGCCGACTCGTTCCGTTCGAACGGCAGGACCAGCTGGACGGCGTCGACGTCGCTGAGGTTGCCGACCGACACACCGAGCAGCGAGATACCGCGTTCCTCGATCAGTGGCCAGGCCCGGTCGAGGATGGCGATGAGACCCGCGACACCGCGGATGGTGATCGGGTTCGCCTGAGTGCCGGGGCGCTCGATGCCGAAGCTCTCGCGGTACGGCTCCGCGCGGTAATAGACTACGACCTCGTCCCCTGCGTCGAGCGAATCGAGCGGGACGTCGGAGATGTTCTCGTACGCCTTGCCTGGACCCACTTCGTAGCTCGCGGCAAACGCGGAGCCCGCCCAGCAAGTGATCGCCGTCGTGATGATGGCAGCGGATAGACGCCGCGCGGCGCCGGATGTCATTCCCCTCAAAGCATTCCCCCTGGTAAGGCTCCACGCAGAGCGCGGAGGCAGGCTAGCCTGCTCGGCGACGCTCGCCATGTAAAGCCAGACTGGGCGACTGTCGGCTCGTGAGCGCGCTTCCCATGCAAGTTCGTCTCCCGGCCGTGGGACTTTCGTTGGTGACAGGTCCTTCCACCGGGATCGTACGCGCAATTAGGTCAGTCGGTCGTTTTGCGCACGCTGCTCGGCCCGAGGCGCCATGCCCCAAGCTACTGGCAGGTTCCGCCGTCCGTCAGCTTCCTCGGGCCAGCAAACTCATCGTACTGGCAGGCGTGATGGAGCAACGTCCCGCCCAGCAGGTCGCTGAAGAACGACTCGACTTGGCGCGCGGGGTTGCAGGCTGCCGTACCGCTCTCACAGATCAGGATTGGCGGACCCGAGTCTGCGACCGTGGGCGTCATGCGCAGCGCTTCGAAGAACCTGCTCGCCGGGACCCCGCTCACCGTGGTGCCGGGATCATAGCCAGCGTGAAACACTGCGACGACGTTGGCCGCGAACTCACCCGTGATGCTCACGCTCATCGCGTTGTAGCTCACGAGGCCGATGGCCAGTCCCGGGATGTCTTGGTCGATATTCAGCGTCAGCGCGCCGCCCCGATAGTTGCCGTAGATCGCGAACGACTGGACCGGGGGCGACGCACATTGGTTCTGCGAGTTGCACAAGCCGCTGGTGCAGGCCGCGCACGCTTGTGGCCCTCCGTGCTGCGTGGGGCAGTCGTTCTCCGGCGTCCCGCACTCGGGGCGCCTGCCGCCGGATCCTGAACCGAGCCAGTGGTCTCACCATTCAGCGTCGTGCAGGCCTTCTCGCCGCACGGAATCGTGACGTGAATGCCGGAGTCGCCCACATCGCAGGGGCAAGAACCTCCCCCAGAGCTCGGCGATGAACAGGCAGCGAGTAGGCCGGCGGCCCATATCCCCCACGAGGACCGACGCATGCGTTTCAGTATCGGCGCCAGGGCTCCAGAGCGCCACCCTGCATCGCACCCGAACAGCGACGGCTCCGTTATTCCACGTACTGACGGAAGCGGCCGCGCTGAAAATCGGTGATCAAGCTCCGCACACGCTCGAAGTCCAGGTCTTCACGCGCGGCGATTTCGCTGATTTGCTTCAGACCGGGTACGTGGTCCTTGAAGCGCTCCAGCTGGACGGAACCCATCGCCCACTCGGAGAATGCACGGGACTCGATGGGCCCGCGGCGCACCACCGTCACGTTGCGGTGCCGTTTATCCGTGCGGATCCGGTTGAAGGTCGTGTCGACGGCGCCTTCACTGCCTTCCAGGATTTGCAGGAACGACATGCCGTCGCTCAGCAGCAGGCCGGTGATCCCTTTTCGGGTGTTGTTGCGACGTGCGGCCTCCAAGATCTTGAACAGCTCGCCAGGCAAGAAGTCCTCGTTCGCCTGGCTCACGTACACGATCTCGAATAGGTCGCTCACACGCAAAGCCTAGCGAGCCCGCGAGGGGCCGCAAGCAGCCTAGCGGGTGACTCAAGACCCGCCTTCTCCGACTCCGCTCGTTGACGCGATGTCGCACGGTTCGTTTTGGAATGTCCCAGGCCCTGTGAAGTGCTGCCTCAGGCACTGCAGGCGGCAAACCCCGGGGCCGCTGAAGGTGTACTCGAGCAAATAGACTTCTCCGGGTTGGGGGGAGAGGGTCACCGAGCTGCGACACGCCCCACGAGGGTGGCGCACCGTGATCCACTTGTTGCGGTACTTCGTGACGCTGCGGTTGCAGTACTTCGACGTCGTGTACGTGTTGGAGCCGAAGCCCGAGCGCTGGGTTCCGCAGTAGTACTGCTCGTTGACCTGATAGGCCTCCCTTACCATCCGCGTTTCGGTGTCGAAGAAGTCGGACTGAACTTCGAGGCTGGTGAGCTCCGGGCGCACGCGAAAGGCGTTCGTGCGGGTGGTCTGGGTCGGAGGGGCAATGTTCAGCCGGTCGCCGGCCACGGTCACCAGTTCATCGAGGTGGTGTCCAGGGGCGCTCGACGTACAGCGTACGTAGCTTCACGATCGCGTGTGGCTCCTGTGCGTCCGGCTCGGCATACCTCGGGAGCAGCGCCCCCGACCGACACGCGAGTAGCGCCCAGACAACGGGGAACAGCCCTGCAAGGGGACTCAATCGGGGCAGCTGGCGGCGCACCCCCGCATGTAGGAATCGCATCGAGAAACCTCGTTGGAGTTGCTGGCCGAGACCAGACACTGGTCGTTGTGCTGATGGCAATAGTCGAGGCAGTTCGACCGCTTGGCGGACATTGGGCGAACACACGCCAACAGGGCCGCCAAGATCAGCAGCAAGCCGCAGACAGCCGCGCTTCGGCTGGGTCTCGTGCGCCGGTGGGGCCGAGCAGGTGACAACTGAGGCATGCGGGGAGGAGATCGGCCGCTAGTGGGGTCGGTTGCGTAAAAACGCATCACTCGTCTACTGCTTGACCGCTCCGCCACGGATTGCAGCAAAATTGGCGTCGAACGCTGCGTAGACACCGGGGTCGTCCAGCTTGAGCAGGGTCTCGTCGTTGCCCCTCAACGCGGGCCCCGTGTAGTTGTGTGAGCCGGTCCAGACCAGCCCTCGGTCGGGGGTGCCGGTGTACGTCCCGTGGATGATCAGGATCTTCGAGTGCAACCCTTCACCGGCTGCGCCCGCCGGGAAGACGTAGAGAGCCACTCCGCCGCCCTTGAGCGTGTTGGCGATGGGGCTGCTCAGGCTGTCCCCATCGAGCACCACTTGGACGGCGCAACCTTCGTGCTGCTTGCTGACGAGCTTGTCGGCGATCTCCGAGCGCGCGCTGGTGAAGAACGCCATGGCCACTCGCACGCTCGTACCGCTATCGCACGTGACGTTATCGAGCACTCCGAGGATCGTGTCGCCACTCGCTCGAGGATAGAAGTAGGCCTTCGTCCCCGTGTCCCCGGTGAAGGAGCGGTAGTAGTCCAGATCTTGCTTTTGCGCTCGAAGGTCCGTCCAGTAGGCCAGGTAGGCGTCGTACAGCGCCTTGTCGTCCCGGATGATGACCATGTTGTTGTGCTTGTGGAGTTGAGTGGTCGTGAGGTTCGCAGAGGACTGGACCACGACGTTCTTCGAGCCGTCCTTCAGCTCGCTGAAGAGGAAGAACTTGTTGTGGTTGATCCCCGTGTCGCTGCCGATGCAGGCGCCTTGCCCCGCGGATGCATTGCACACGGTCACGTGACCGCTGGGTAGCTCGCTCTTCAGCGTCGCGACACCGACCCAGTCGTCTCCCTGATCGTTCTTGTTCGTCGGATCGAGTACGACGCGCACGTCGACACCAGCCTTCTGAGCGTCGACGAAGCGATAGGCGATGGCTTGACGGCTCCAGTGATACAGGGAGATGCGAATCGTGGAACCGGGAGCAGCGGCCTTCGCCAACTCGCCGAGCTTGGTTTCGATCGTGGTGTCGGTGGCGCCGCCGGGCTGAGGCATCGTGAACACGACTTCCTTCTGAGGCGGCGGCGTCGTGCTGGTGCCGCCCGTTCCGCCACCAGCGGCTCCACCATCGCCGCCAGCGGTTCCACTGCTTCCCCCCGTACCGGCGGCGCTGCCTCCAGCGCCACCGTTCGACCCTCCGTTCCCGCCGTTCGCGCCCCCAGCGCTGCCACCCTCACCCCCGAGCCCGGCACTACCAGCGACGCTGCTTCCGCCGGCGCCAGCCACTGCGGTGCTGCCTGCGAAGCCTCCGCTACCCCCCGCTGCTGAACCATCGCTGGAGCAGGCCGCCGCGCCGAGTGAGAGCGTGACGGCGGTGACGAGCAGGGTGAGGTGAGTGGAGATGGTTCGCATGTGAACTCCGGGCGGTCCTAGCCCCGTGGAAATGAAGGGGTGAACGAAGCTGCGGATCCCGCACGGCGACGCTCGAAAGAGCCAGTTTTGGCTGTTGGGAGCGCCTGGACAAGGTCATTCGGTCCGCTGGCTGCTGCCGAGGCTGTTTTGCGCGACCGAACACACCGATTGCACAACTCGGACGCAGGCTTGCACAGCTGTGGTGATGCGGTTTGCACAATGGGCTGGGGGCGGGCTACGGGTGCGCGCATGGCGTTCGTCAGTCACTGGTTGAAGCCGGGCATGCTCCACGTGAGTTGGACCCTCGACACCACCCTGGAGAGCGTTCAGGAGTCGATCGCGAACCACGATCGGCTGATCAACGCTCGTGGCGCGGGCTACCTCGCGCTTCATGAGTCGCCCGAGGGCATCCCGCGGCTGGGAGCGAAGGAGCGCCGCTGCATCGCAGACTGGCTCGAGCGGGAGGAGAAGGGCAACCACGCGGAGTGCCGAGGCGTGGCGTTCGTCACGGAGTCCGCCATCGTGCGCGGCATGATCACCGCAGTGCTTTGGTTTGGAGAGCGCCACTACCCGATGCAAGTGTTCGCGACTCGAGCCGAGGCGATGCGCTGGCTCACGGAGCTGTCCGAGTAGCCGCGCGCCAGTACCGTGCGGATGCATTCCCTCGGGCTGACCTGGAAAGATGTCGTGGCGCCAGCGGTCGATGTCGCTGAGGGCGTCCCTCTCCAGCTGTTCCGCTGCGCGGCTGTGTGCAGCACAGCTGCCTCGCCTGGGGCGTAGCGTCCCGAAGATCGCGCCGCACGAGCAGCGCAACCCATCGAAATTTCTCGGGCACTGCTTGGGCACGATTGGTGCCGTTCCCAGGGTATGAAGCAGCCAACGCCATCCAAACCCGATATCCGCGATTGGATCGCGATCCTCGAGGACATTCGGGTTCAGCAAGACAACGAACCCATGGCTCGAGAGCTCGAGCGCTGCTCTTTCGTGGACGCGAGAGAGATCTCCGGTGTCCGCTGGTTGAAGCTCAAGCCGCCCCGAAGCCTCTACGGACGCAAGCAGGCCGAGGCTGCGCTACGCGAGGCAGGGGCGCGGCTGTTCGGCGGGTTCGATGTGGAGTTCGTTGACCCCGATCCACCCCCGGAGACGACCGAAGGGAGTGTGGAGGCGCACTCCTGACGCGTGCCTGGGCTCGCGCTGGAGCTTCGAGGGGCTCCTGACCTTCACCGGGCTGGTCGAGGCGCAATCCCTGCGGCGTTCGTGGTGCGACGCGCAGCCTTTTCAGTCAATGCCTCGCTCGCAGAGCATGAGTCGACCCGGCTGCTCCCTCGAGCAGCCGGAAGCGCGCTTTGTTTGCTGCGGATTTCACCGCCATTCGCCGCACTGCGCAGCGCTGGCTACGCAGCTTCGGGCATGACCTGAACCTGGCACGTGTTGTGTAGACAGCCCAACCAAGGAGACAGCCATGACAACCAAGCCTCAGGTGCTCGTAGCGGGCATCGACTTTTCGAACCAGGGATCCAAAGCATTGAGCGGCGCGCTGGAACTGGCCGCCCAACGTGAGACCAGTGAGCTTCACGTCGTGCACGTGGCCTCACCCTACGAGGACGGCGTGCGACTGGAGGTTCCTCCGGGAACCGAACACGCAGAGCGGGTGGATGGACGGTTGATCCCTGTGCAGGAGGCAGCCAACTTCACCCAGGACTGGGTGGACGACTGGCTGCGCGCATACGCGCATCAGCATGGCGACCAGCTTCCGTGCGCGGTGAAGATCCATTTGGTCGTGGGCGATCCCGCTGAGGAGATCCGCCGCGTTGCCATCGACACCGGCGCCGACTTCATCTGTGTGGCGAGCCACGGCCGCAAGGGGCTGCGTCGGGTGCTCCTCGGCTCTGTCGCAGAATCCATCGTGCGGGACGCGCCGTGCAACGTGATCGTCGTGCGCGAGAAGGAAGTGCCCGACATCGAAGCGGCCTACACCCCAGAGGAGCAGAAGCTCTACGACGCGGCCCATGAACGCCACCTGGGCGAGCGCCACACCTATCACTACTATGACCGAAACACGATGACTGCCCACACCAAGCCGGGGAGCATCGTCGGCTCCGCCTGAGGGCGGTTGCTGAATCGGCGAGCGGACCTATGTTGACGGGGTTGCCTTCGCGGCGCCTCGACATGACGCATCACGACCCCGCTCCGCATCTGCGCTTCGTGCGCAACGAGCGCCTCCAGGCCTCGGGCAAGCGCCACGAGATCTGGGGGCGCCGCCTGATTTACCGCGTGCAAACCTGGGGGATCTTGGCATTGATCGCGCTGGTGAGCGGTGTCGCGGGCTACCTGGTACTCGGCAGCTTGGGCGCGGTCGCGCTGCTGCTGGTCGCCGTGGGCGCCCTTGGAGCGATGCAGGTCGCCCCGGGAGATCTCGTGCTTCGGTTGCAAGGGGGCCGAGAGCTCAGCTACCACGAACAGCCGGAGCTATTCCGCGCGGTTTGGGAACTCAGCCAGCGCGCTCGTCTGAGAGTCGCCCCGCGCGTGTTCCTCATGTCGAGTCCCGGCGTGCAGGCCATGAGTACGGGATCCATCGGGCGGCCCGCGCTCGGTATCACCCGGGGTTTGCTTTGGCACATGGACCAGCGGGAGCTGCGCGCTATCCTGGCGCACGAGATCTCCCACGTGCGCCATGGTGACATGGCGACCCTCGGGTTGGTTCAAGCGTTGCGTCGGGTGACCAGGCTGGCGGCGCTGGTCGGCGCGTTGTCCGTGCTCGCCAACCTGATCGCCGCGGTGCTTGGTATGGCGCTGGTCCCTGCGTGGATCGTGTGGGGCCTGTTGATCGCCCCGGCCTTGGTCACTCTGCTGACCTTCGCGTTGTCACGGGTGCGCGAGTTCGAGGCAGATCTGGGGGCCGCAGAGCTCTCGGGTGATCCCGCAGCTCTCGCCTCGGCGTTGATGAAGCTGGAGGTGCTGAGCGCCCGGCTCACGCCTCCCTGGCTGCGGCTGGAGCTCCCCACCTGGCTGAAGACGCATCCGGACACTCGCGAGCGCGTGCGCCAGCTGTCAGCCCTCGCCCCCAGCGCGCTCGGTGTCCCTCGACATCGAGCGCGCGGCGGCTCAGGGGGTCAGTCATTTCCGTCGGGATTTCTCTTGCGCTTCCATTGAGAGCGTGGCCCGGCGCGACTCACCCCAAAAACCAGGGCGAGCAGCAGACCTAGCAGCGCTGTCCCCCGGGTCTGGGGGTGAGGTGCGAACGTACAGCCACCGGAGTCGCCGGAGTCACTCGCACCTCGGGTCGACTCAGAGCCCGCAGAGCCCGCGCTAGCCGACGCTCCCGCTGCGGCTGCAGCGCCGCCCGTTGCCGCCCCTGCGGCGCCACCACTGCCTGTGCCGCCGGCGCCAGCCGTGCCTGGATCACCCAGCTGAGGGCAGCTGGCCTCGTCTCCCGGTGCGCACGCGGTCTTGAACTCGGCGATGTAGTCGCTGGGGAGGTGCTCGCCGTTCAGCGTGGTCGCCGCGGGACTGACCGTCACCCGGTAGATCGCCTTGGCGCTGAGGTCAGCGTCGGGCTTCAACTGGATGGTATGTGCCCAGGCGTCGCCGCGCACGCGTAGCGTGTACGGCACATTGTTTCCGTTAGGATCCAGCAGCCGAACGCTGTTGCTGTCGAGGCTGCTGCCTTCCAGGCCGTGACCGGAGAACAAGGTGATCCAGCCGTCCACCGAGGTGTGGTCCAGCGCGAGGTAGCGCTCGGCCGCGGCGCCGCTCGGCGCTGGGTCCAGGCCGACGATCAGGCTTTCGTCGACGCTGACGTTTGCGTTCAGGCGTCGCCAGATCTGCTCCCAGTAGTTGGCGATCAAGCGGGCGTTGTAGGGGTATGAACCAGGGACGGAGGGGTTCAAGTAGGCTTTGGACGCCCAGGGATACAGATCGCGGTAGCGCTGGTGCCCCTGCTTGAGCAGCGTTTGTACCACGGCGTGGGCACCCTTGGCCTTGGTCATGCCCTCGATGATGACCGCTGGGTCCACTTGATGATTCGTGAAGCTGGCGAACACCTGACTCAGCGCATCCGCATCGATCACCAGCGGAGGATCGTAGGTGATGGTGCGGTCGTTCACGAGCCAGACGTCGGTTCCGGTGTCGAGCTCGTTCGTGTCCCCGTCCACCACCGCCGCCTTGTCATAGAGCAGGATGTCGAAGCTCTCGTCGGCCATCCCGTGGGACGCGGCGCCGAGCAGGACTGCGACGTGTTCGGCGGCGGGCCCCTGATCGTACGGCGGAGAGTAGGTCTGCTGGATCCAGGTCAGGTAACCCTGGATGAAGCCCGACCAGTGGGCGATCTCGCCGTAGCCGTCGCCCGCGGCGTAGCCGGAGTCCGGTAGGAACGAGCCATTCAGGTACTGGTCGGGGTGATCGAGCAGGAGCTGCTTCAGCTCAGAAGTTTGCACATGGGAAATTGCCAGCTCACTGGTGTACATATGTCCCAGCATGCCGTTGGCGCGCGCGTGTGCGGGCACGCCAAGGCCGAGCAGCAGAGCGGAGCAGGCGACGAGTCGACGCATCCTCTGAGCCTAGCTCGACTCGGCACCATACCGGAGGTTTCGTGACTTCGGGCCCCGTCGCGCTACGCAGACGGCTGGTTGGAGCCGAGCTCCGGCCCACGCTCGGCGTCGAAGCTCGCGAGCTTTCGGTAGATGGTCGCTCGGCCTATCCCGAGCAGCTTGGCTGCGCGAGACATGCAGCCTCCAGTGACCTCGAGCGCGCGCTGGATGGTCCGCCGTTCGAGTTCCCGCAGGTTCAACACCTCGGGCTCGCCGCCCTGCGTGACCCCGCTCGCC
>JAUILJ010000240.1 GCA_030433055.1 Polyangia bacterium | reverse complement strand
AATCCGCCGAGCAAGGGGTTTGCTGGAGGAATCGACGGACAGGCCGCCTTACCCGGGTTTTTGGGGGGGAGGGTAAGCGCCGCTTGCTTGCTTCCGAACCGCTGGCCGAGCCGCTCGTTACTCATCACCGGCACTCCCGGAGCTGTGGATCCGCCGGATCGTGGCAGGTGAGACAGGAGCGAGCGTTCTTGCGCAGCGCGCGGCCGCAACGGCTCGTGAAGCCGCTCGGGTGAGGGTTCACCCCTTGCCCGCGGCTGCCCATTCCGTCCACTCCGCGTCCGCCGACGCTCGCGCTGGAATGGCAGATCAAGCAGTCCCGCTCCTGATGGCAGCTGACACAAGCGTTCAAGTTGCGCTGAGCTTCCCAGGCGTGGTGGTTGGCTGAACGAGGCGGGTCAGTCCACTCCGACTTGGGCGGGTGGAAGCGGCCCCTTCCGGAGAAGTTGGCGTAGGGCCCGCTCAGCGTGACTCCGGAGCGCTGGTGGCAACCGATGCAGAACGTTTGTTGCTGGTGACAGCTCGTGCAGCGAGGCGAATTCTGCCGCGCGGCAATGGGATGCATGCTGATGAAGTCGTTGGGGTGCACCTTGCGGGGACGTACGCGACCATCATGGCAGTCCGTGCAGTATTGTTCCGTGTGGCAACTCGAGCACATCTGTGAGTCCGCCCCGGCGATCCGCTTGTGACGTTCGATCCAGTCGGGGCCATGCCCAGCGTTGTGCAGCCAACGCGGTGGCTTGAGCGTGCCGCTCGCGAACTCCGTTCGCATCGTCTGGTCGCCACCCTTGGTCAGGTGACAGGTCGTGCACTCGCCTTTGGCCTCCCCGCGGGCGGGTTGCGGAGCTTGATGACAGCGAAAGCAACCCTTCATGCGCGGTAGTTGATCCCGTGTGGCAAGCTCGATGTTCTTCACCATGCCATGGCACTGAGCGCAGTCGATGTTGCGGTCGAGGTGGACCTTGTGGTTGAACCGGAGGTTCGGCGCCGGGATATCCATGCGCGCGACCTTGTTGCCGTCTCCCGTCTTGTAGCCCACGTGGCAGAAGCCACATTGGCTCATCAGGTCCTCGGGGTCACCCTGGACGGCGTTGAGGTCCCGGTGATCCGTGCTGTGGCAGCCGTCGCATCGAACTGGCGAAGGCAGCAGTGAGTCGCGGCTCTGCTGGCTCTTTCTTGCCGCGTCATGACACGTCGTGCATGTCATCCCCAGCTCGCCCGCGTGCTTCTTGTGATTGAACCGAATCGTGAGTTTTTGCGCAGGGAAAATCACAGGGCTAGGGCCACCGTCGTCTTTCACCGCACCTGGAGGCCGGTCCTGCAACGGGACTTCCGCGTCACCGGGCAGCGGAGCCAGGCCGTGCACGTGCTCGGCCTGCATGCGATCGGTCTTGGCCTCGGCGGACTTGGCCTTGCTGGGCGCCGACGCACCGGGCTTGGCCTGCACCCAGCCTGCGCTGAGCGCAAACACGCACAAAGCCACCATGAGCAGCCAGGACACGCTGCGCGTGGCCGACGGATGCGGAGTTCGGGGCGTTTGAGTCATCGGAGGAGGCTAAAGTCCAAGGTTGCGACCACACGGTAACGCTGCCCGACGAGGCGATTCGTGAAGTGTTCCCACTCGATGCCCACGCGGGCGTCTTCGACCAGGCGATGTCCCAGCCCGAGTACGTAGCCGAAGCTGGTCGCGTCGCGCTGCGGCCGGAGGGCATCGCTCCAGTCGTAGAGGCTCAGGTTGAGCATCGCGTCGTAGCGCTGATTGTCGAAGGCTTGGCGCGTGGTCACGTCGCCACCGTAGCGATGCCCGCGGTCCCCGGTCTCGACCATGGAGCGCAGGTTCACCGAGCCGGCTGGCCAACGGTAGGTTCCGGAGACATCACCGAAATGGTCCACGAGTGTCTTGATGCTCTCGCGATCCGGGTCGAGGCTCGACTCCTGGTAGGCGCCGTAGGTCACTGGGTCACCGTCGGTCTTGTACAGCCGCGCGCCGCCGCTCAGCGCGACGTCGAAGCGTTCTCCCAGTTCCAGCTCGGTGCGACCTGTGACTGTGGTCTGCCCGTTGTGGGTGAACCAGTTCCAGATGGAATCTCCGTCGAACGTCGGCAGGTAGTAGTCGTAGTCGGCGCCCAGCGTCAGCTCGGGTGTCACATAGGCATCGATGCCTCCGCCGTACTCGCTGAACACCTGATTGTAGAGGTCGTAGACCACTTCACCCTGTGCGCTGCCCAGGTCACCGGGATTCACACGTAGGGCGTAGCCGAAGCGTTCGCTGGAGACGCGGTCTCCGGTGACGATGTGATATCCGCCGCTGCCATCAGCGAAGGGGGTGAGGAGCACTTCGTCTCGATTGATGACCTTGCGGTAGCTCAGCCGGCCGTGCAGCCAGTGCACGCCGTCGCTCTCGATCGCTACACCGTATGCGGGCGCCGGCTTTGTCTCCTCGAGGAAACTCGGCCAGTCCGTGACCTGCAGGTCGTTGCGGGCGCCTCGGTACACGCCCTGGCTCTCGAACCGGCGCGTGCCCAAGAGCGGGAGCCCTCCGCGTTGCTCGAAGCCGCCATATACGTCGACGTGGAAGAAAGCCGGTGTCGTCAGCCGTAAGGAGCCACCGTCGAAGGACCACCAGCCCAGGGCGTCCGTGACGTACTGCCGGCCCAACTTGAAGCCCAGCAGGCCTCCCGCGTAGTTGCGCCCTTCGACGTACGCGTACATCAGATCGATGGGAGCCTGCTCGAGACCAGGCACATAGCGATCGCCCCGCCGAGGATCCCGCTCAGGGGACTCTTGGCCGAAGTCGGCGTCGAGGCGCATGAGGGCACGGGCGAAGAGCTGGGGCTCCCCAGGCACATAGTCGCCTTGGAGATTGTAGACCGAGAGGCCCAGCGTCTGGGTGTACCGGCGCCTGCGCACGAGTGGATCCCCGTAGGGTGACTGCAGCGTGTAGAACTGTGCGTCGACCCTCGCGGTGACTTCGGTCTCCATCGCTTGGGCCGGGGCAGGCGCGCTCAGGACGCACCCTGCGATCACGCCAGCGCAGACACCTGCCGCGAACTTGGTGCGTGCTCGCACGCTCAGCACCCGCCAGTGACGGCTGAACTCATGTGACGCACCCACTTGAGAGGAGAATCCCGGAAAGCGGCGCGCGTTGTCAACGCTCCGTGCGCCAACGCTTGTCCCGGTCCGCTTCGCCACAGCTAATCAGGTTGGCCCCGGCGCGACCTACCCCGATTGGCTGCGCCGAGACTTGGCCGGTAGGGCCGCCTCAAGTCCACCAGCAGCGCAGCGCGTAGCCCTCGGGTTCCACGTTGGTCGCTGTCTCTTCCAGGGCGTCGAATAGCTCCTGAAGCTCAGCTCGGCGCTCTTCCGGGATCTCGCCGAGGTCGCCCAGGGTGAGCGCGTCCAGGCTCACGCGGTAGTCAGGGCGAGTTGGAGGGATCAGGTAGCCGCTCGCTTTCAGCTCCGGGTGGCGCTGCATCCACTCGAGGAACAGACCGATGCTGGGCGCCTCGTTCTGAGCCATGTCGGGGTGCGCGAAGCCCTCGTCGATCAAGGCCCCGAGCTGCTTTCCGTCGATGTCATGGAAGCGCAAGATGCCGCTGGAATAGTTTCCGTGCGGAATGCCTAGCAAGGCGAGCCGTCGGGCTTCGTCCTGGTTCGCCCCACGTCCCATGCCCATCAGGGCGAGTTGAATGGCTTCTTGCTTCTTCTCGTCCAGATCCGGTTGAACGTCTGCCAGGGCCCGAGCGACCGCGCGTCGGAACTCTTCATGGGGGTGCTTCTCGAACCAGTTCTCCAGCGCCGGGGCGATCTTTTCACCGAGGCGGGCGGCGGCGTGCTCCAACGCAAGCGCCGCGCGCCGTGCGAGGCTCGTGCGCTCCGGGGTACCTCGCGCGGCGCCGTTCCACGATTGCTCCTCGGCGTGGCTCCTCATGTGCTCGAGCACGCGCTCGTCCGCGCTCGGTGCCGAACTGTGCTCCACGGCTTCTCTCAGGAGCCCCTGCAGCACCGGGTCGGCGTCCAGGGAATCGTGGTCGAGCTGTAGCAGCTGCTCGAACGCGTCGTCCGCCGGGACGTTGCCTAGCGCCATTACCGCGTGGCGACGCACCTGCCGAGACGGATCCTTGAGCAGCTCCACCGCACGCTCCAGGGTAGTGTCCGGGCTCATCAGACTCAGCAGTTCGATCGCCGCCGCGCGCACATCGGGAGCTGCGCCCTCGATCGCCTGGCTCAGCGCGGCAGCGCTGGTGTGGGTGTCGCTCAAGGGGTGCCCCTCGATGTCAACGACCTCGGCCTCCTCAATTGCTCGGTGCAGCGCGCCGGAGTCGAGCTCGGACAACTCCTTCAGGAGCGTTTGGTGCAAGGGCTGCTCGGTCAGCGGGAGCATTCCAAGGCCTCGCCGTTCCGCGAGGAATTCCGCGCGTGTGAGGTCTGGGTCGCTCTCCAGCGCACGAACGTAGTCCATCACCGCGATGAAAGGCAGCGCGATCACCTCTGGCGCCAGCGCTTCGCCAGCTGGCATCCAGGTGGGCGAGTTGAGCCCGGTCCCCTCGCCGATAGGCAATGCGCAAGCCACTTCTTCCGAGATGGCGATGAAGCCGATCAGTCCCTTCCCGCCGTGGCGCTCTGCCAGGCGTAGCGCCGTGGCCAGGTCTTGGCTCACGTCTTCGCTGGCGTCGGGCGTGAGGAACGCCTGAACGCCCTGGCTGGTGAGTTCGAAGAAGGAGGGCGCCTCGAGCTCCTCGAGCAGGCTGAGCAGGTCGCCTACGGTCTCGAACGCGCCTTCACTTTCCCCGCGGATCAGCGGAGTGTCATCTGGCCAGTCCTGGTATGTGCCGGCATCCAATGCCTCGTCGAGCCACGCAGCCTGGGCGCCTTCGGGCAGCTCGAGGCTGCCAACGATCACTAGGGGGATCATGGGGGGGAGGGGAGCAGAGCGCCGGTCGCGCGACAAGTGCAATGGGGCAACCGCGGCAACCCTCACAAAACGCCGCGAGGCAGGGCTGTTGCCCTGCCTCGCCTGGTGGCTCTGCGTCGCCGAATGGCTCTGCGTCGCCGAATGGCTCTGCGTCGCCGAATGGCTCTGCGTCGCCGAATGGCTCTGCGTCGCCGAATGGCTCTGCGTCGCCTGGTGGCTCTGCGTCGCCGAATGGCTCTGCGTCGCCGAATGGCTGCGTCGCCGGATGGCTGCGTCGCCTGCTGCCGGCGGTGACGAATCAGCTGGGGTTCAGCGCCGGGGCTACGGGAAGATCTCCCGCTCCTCATACACCTTTTGCAGCCGCTGCAGCGCCACGCCGTAGCACGCGAGCCGCATCCCGCAGTTGTGCACCCGCTCGAACTCTTCCACGCGCCGGTAGGCGTCGCGCATGGCGCCCTCGAGGCGTGTGTCCACTTCTTCCAGTGTCCACTGCTCGCTGCGGCGGTTCTGCACCCACTCGTAGTAGCTCACGGTCACGCCGCCAGCGTTGGCTAGAACGTCGGGCAGGACCTCGATGCCACGGTCACGCAGGACCTTCTCGCCTGCCACCGTGCACGGACCGTTCGCGCCCTCTGCAACCAGGCGGATGCCGTTCAACGCATTCGCCTCGGCGACGTCGACCTGGTTCTCCAGTGCCGCCGGAACAAATATATCCGCCTGGATATTGAAGAACTCTTCCCGCGTGACCGCGTGCCCGTTGGGGTAGCCGGCGATCGAGCCGTTGGCGGCGACGTACTCCTGCAGACGGTATACGTTGAAGCCCTCGGGGTTGTAGAGATACCCGGTGTGATCGCCCACACCCACGGTGGACACGCCCATGTGGCTCAGCAGCACCGCGGTGTGGGAGCCCACGTTGCCGAAGCCCTGGACGATCAACTTCTTGCCGTGCAGGTCGAAGCGGTTGCGATCGGCCCAGAACCGAATGCAGTGGACCACGCCTTGTCCGGTGGCCTTGACGCGGCCGTGGGTACCGCCGCTGGTCACCGGCTTGCCGGTGACGACGCCCATCACGGCCTGCTTGCTCACCATACCCACCGTGTTCATGTACGTGTCCATCGCCCAGGCCATGGTCTGGCCGCTGGTGCCCATGTCAGGCGCCGGGATGTCGTAGTCAGGGCCGATGTTCCCGCCGAGGGAGTGGAAGAAGCGACGCGTGATACGTTGTAGTTCCGCGCGGCTCACCTGGTAAGGATTGAACTTGATGCCGCCCTTGGCGCCGCCGAGAGGCAGATCCATCAGCGCGCACTTCCAGGTCATCATCGCGCCCAGCGCCTTGAAGTCATCCAGAGATGCATTCTCGTGGTAACGCATGCCGCCCTTGTACGGGCCGAGGATGTTCGAGTGCTGGATGCGGTACCCCTTGAAGAGGCGGTATTCACCGTTATCCATTTGCACGGGGAAATTGACGATGATCTCGTTCTTGGGCTGCCTCAGTATCGTGCGGATATATTCCGGCATCTCGATCAGCTTGGCGGCGTCGTCCAGGTATCCTTGGATGACCCGGAAGAACTGGTGCCTTTCGCCCGGCGGAGCGCTCGGACGGCGGGAGGAGCGCTTGGTTGAGGAGGTTTCCGAGGAAGAGGAAGGGGCGTCCGTCACGGCACTTTGAGTCATGTTGGGATTTCTCCTGAGCGCATTGCGGTGTGGTGCTTGTCGCCTTGGTTCGGCGCGCGAGTGAGTGGTCCATCCAGCCCGGTGAGGGTGTGAATGTGTCCGCAATGTTTCGCGCGGCGAATAGCGCGCGTAAGAAGACTTTTCGATGAGTTTCCGTCGGTGTGAAGTCGATTTTTAGGCAACGCGTCGCGTTACCTCGAACTGCGTAGCAACGCTGTGCAACTTCACGCCTGCTTTTCCGCGTCGTGCGCGATCTGCGTTGTTTCGTGCGCACTTCATCTCGCGTTTTGTTTCAACCCCAACTGCGCGCTGCGGCATGCAAGGTAGTGCTGCTTCCGTGCATGGGCTCGCTGGTTCGAACATGCACCTTGGAGTGCGCGCTGAAACGAACGAACGGTCGAGCGCGGTTCAGGGGGACGGAAACGGCTGGGCCCAGATCAGGTAGAGGTACATCAGCGGACTGACGACGAGCACGGCGTCGAGTCGATCGAGGATGCCGCCGTGACCGGGCACCACCCATCCGCTGTCCTTGATGCCGGTGGAGCGCTTCAGCAGTGACTCCACGAGATCACCCATCTGACCCAGCGCGCCCGCGAACAGTGCCACGATGGCGATTTGCCAGGTGGGAAGTTCGGGGACGAGGAGCAGCTGGAAGAGCACCCCGCCGATCACCGAACCGCACAGCGAACCAAAGAAGCCTTCACGCGTCTTCTTGGGACTGACCGCCGGGTAGAGCTTGGTCTTGCCGAGGAAGCGTCCGGCGAAGTAGCCACCCGTGTCACCGAGCCACGCGATGGCGAGAATGATCACGACGATGCCGGGACCACCGTGCCCGTGATAGTCGCGCTGAATGAGAGCGATCGTCGTGAGCAAGCCCCCCACGTAGAGCGGGCCACCCATGCCAGCCATGATGCGCAGACCGGCGGTGGGGATCTCTCCGAGACGCCACAGCGGTACCAGCGCCCCCTGGAGGACGATCACCACGATCAGCGTGACCAGGACGCGCGCATCGTTGCCCCAGAAGTAGAGGGTCACGCTCACAGCCGCAGTCGCCAAGATGCCGATCGCCTGGGCCACCTTGTCTCCCGGGTGAGTCATCCCGAAGAGCTCTTGGCCACCAATCGCGCACGCAAGGCCGACCACGCAGTACCAGACCCAGGTTGGCGCAATGAACATCGCTGCCAGCAGCAACGGAACCACCACGACCGAAGTCAGAATGCGGACAAGTAGGTTCTTGTTGGCTGCGCTATCGCCCACGCTGACTCCTGAGGTTTTTCTGGTCGCCCTGCGCGGGCGCACGCCCAAATGGGCAAAATGAGGGCGCCCGGAGGCGCGAGAGGGCTCGACGGGACGGGTCGGGACCGCTCGACCGCCGGACGTACCAGCGCAAGGCAGCGTGTACAAGCTTCACGGACTTGCCCGCCCGCCTGTGGATGGGTAGACCCCGGCGGTGGTTTCCTCGCCCGCTTTACCCCTCTCGAGCGCCAAGCCGCGCCCTGCGGGCCCGGCTATGAAGCTCAAGCGGTGGGCGATTTCTCGTGGCCCCATCGCGGGGCTGATCGCCCTGGCGGCGATTGTGAACCAGGCTCGTGGTAGCGCGCCTCCCCCACGCACGTTGCCCGGCGTGGCGGACATGTTGGGACGTCGCGCCGGCGTGGTCGTGGAGCCGACGAACATCCACTGGGAACCGAGTCGCGGCATGCTCGGAGATCTGCTGTTCGGGCGTCCGGTGCTATTTCTCGGATCGAAGAACAGCGATTCTCCGCACGACGTGTATCGCGCGTTCGTTCGCGTCACTCGAGAGGGGCAGCCGATCCGCGTCTCCCGCATGCGTAACATCACCGACACCGAGGTCGGTGACGACGTAGGGCTCGAGCTTCAAGGCACCAAGGCCGTTTTCGCGACCGTGGCCTTCGGTCAGATCCAGGGCGTGTCGGTGCTGGACACTGCCGGTATCCGCACGGAAGACAAGCCGGAGAAGTCCTTTGACCGCCTCCTGCTGAGCCTGACGTCTTTTCAGGACACCGGGACGTTCGCCGGAGTCAGTCGCAGTGACATCCTGTTCGAGATCCCTGCGCAGCGCGCGCGGCTCAACATGGACTCGTCCATGCTCTCGATCGATCTCGGAGTGGGGGGGAGGAACCTGACTTACGACCTCGATCGGCGCAAGCTCATCGGGGCCGAAGGGGGCCAGGCGTATGCTGCCAAAGCGGTGACCCAGCGCCACTTCGAGAAGCCGTTCATTCTGTGGGCAGTCGACACGGTGCGGGCGGAGGTTGGGCCTGGCCCCATCGCTTGGCTGGAAGATCAGGTCTTCGGTGCGAAGGACACCTTCAAGCGCACCACCTACAACCTGTTCGACAAGACCGGCGGGCAGTCGGAGCTCAAGGCGGTGGGGTCGAGCGAAGAAGAGCAGCCGGTTGCTACCATGCTCGACGACTCCAAGCTGGATGGGGAGAAGAGCACCTGGCCGCCGCCCAGCGTCCCGTCCCTGTGGAAGGAGACGAAGCCCGGGGAGGGCGAGTGGGTCCCCGTCGAGTTGCCGTGGCTGGCCAAATCCCCGGGGATACAGGCGACGGAAGGCGAGAAGCCTCCAGCGTACTTCTACAAGACCTTCGTCCGTCCCGACCCGAAACGCCCCTATGCGGAGCTCCAGCTGATCGCGATGGACATGAGGCGGCTCGAGATCGGGATGGAGGCGGGCTTCGAGGACCCGAAGCCAATGACAGGCCCTCCAGGTTCTGGGCGCCTGACGCGGGAGCCCGAGGTGCTGAAGCGCGTGG